>JAGHSH010000229.1 GCA_018065965.1 Candidatus Apopatocola equi | reverse complement strand
CATAAAGACCCTCAATTTCCAGAGGGGTGACGCGTATCTGTCCCATCAGATCTCGGCCTCCTTTAAGAACCGGGCAACGGCGTCCCGCCAGTCGGGCAGCGGGTGAAAACCGTTGGCCTTGAGCTTTTCTGTATTCAGACGGCTGTTTTTGGGTCTTGCCGCCCTGCTGAGACCGTATTCCTCCGTTGTGACCGGGATGACTTCGGTGGAAAGACCGTACTGCCGGTAAAATTCCCGACAGAAATCGTACCAGGAAATAAAGCCCCCCTCGTTGGTGGCGTGATACGTTCCGTAATGCTCGCTCCCGAGCATATCGCACAGCAGGACGGCAAGATCCCGGGTATAGGTGGGGGCGCCGATCTGGTCATTGACCACCCGCACACTGCTGCGATTTTTCCCGGCACGGAGCATGGTTTTAACAAAGTTGATTCCGTTGATCCCGAAAACCCAGGAGGTACGCACGATAAAGCTGCGGCGGCAGATTCTGCGCACCGCTTCTTCACCCTGCAGCTTGGTTTCTCCGTAATAATTCAGCGGCGCAAATTCACGGCAATCGGCGCTGAACGGTTCTGAACCCGCACCGCCGAAAACATAATCAGTGCTTAAATATACAAACTTTGCGCCTATCGATTCGGAAACTCCCGCCAGATTCTCCGTCCCCGTCACATTCAGGGCATAGACCCGCGGCCTGTTCTCTTCCTCCTCGGCGGCGTCCACCGCTGTCCAAGCGGAGCAGTGGATCACGGCATCCGGCTGCAGGGAGGTGAGCGTTTTCTCAACGGCAGAGGAATCGGTAATATCCAGTCGGACATAGGGACACTCCCGACCGCTGTCTGCTGCGGTATATGCCTCGCCGCTGCCGGAACCGATGGCTTCCATGCCCCGCCTTCGGAGCTCTGCCAGCACATCGTGACCCAGCTGACCGTTTACGCCGGTAACAAATACTCTCATAGCCCGCCATACATCCTTGCATAGTATTCCCGGTAATCTCCGCTGATAATCTCCTCCCACCAGGAACGGTTGGCGAGATACCATTGGACGGTTTTCTCAATGCCAGCCGTAAAGGGCGTTTCGGGAAGCCATCCCAGCTGACGGTGAATTTTGGCCGGGTCGATGGCATAGCGGAGATCGTGACCTTTCCGGTCGGGAACAAAACGGATCAGCTCCTCGCTCTTGCCTAAAAGGCGGCAGATGAGCTTTACGATATCAATATTCCGCATTTCGTTGTGCCCGCCGATGTTGTAGACCTCGCCCACACTTCCCCCGTGGAGAATCAGGTCGATGGCCTTGCAGTGATCCTCCACATAGAGCCAGTCCCGGACGTTGAGACCTGAGCCGTAGACCGGCAGGGGCTTTTCCTGCAGGGCATTGGCGATCATGAGGGGGATGAGTTTTTCGGGGAACTGGTAGGGGCCGTAATTGTTGGAGCAGCGGCTGACGGTGACCGGAAGTCCGTAGGTACGGAAATAGGAAAGCGCCAGCAAATCCGCTGCAGCCTTGGAGCTGCTGTAGGGACTGGAGGTGCGCAGGGGCGTTTCCTCCGTGAAGAGAAGCTCCGGCCTGTCCAGCGGCAGATCACCGTAGACCTCATCGGTGGAGACCTGATGGAAGCGGGAAACACCGTGCTTCAGACAGGCGTCCATAAGCACGGAGGTGCCGATGATGTTTGTCTGCAGGAAAAGCTCCGGCGTTTCGATGGAGCGATCCACGTGAGTCTCTGCGGCAAAATTCACCGCCATATCGAAGTGCTCCTCTTCAAAGAGCGCATCTACGGCCTCCCGGTCACAGATATCGGCGCGAACAAAACGGAACTGCGTGTCCTCCAGCATCGGCGAGAGCGTGGAGAGGTTGCCCGCATAGGTCAGCTTGTCCAGACAGACCAGCCGATAATCCGGGTGCGCCTTTCGCATATAGAAGAGAAAGTTGGAGCCGATGAAGCCGGCGCCGCCGGTAACAAGTACATTCATTCGACAACTCCTCTGATTTTACCCTGCGCTACGGTACGCAGATGCGCGCCGTAGGGGGAATGACCGTATTTTTCGGCAGCGGAAAGCAGCCGCTCCGTGCCGATCCAGCCGAAGCGGTATGCAATCTCCTCAGGCACGGAGATCTTAATCCCCTGCCGCTGCTCGATGGTCTGCACAAAGGTCGATGCCTCCATCAGGCTGTCAACGGTGCCGGTATCCATCCAGGTAAAGCTGCGGCCTAAAAGCTCCACATCCAGCTTTCCCTCCTGCAGGTAGAGCAGGTTCAGATCGGTGATCTCCAGCTCACCCCGGGCAGAGGGGCGGAGGGTGGCGGCTTTGGCGCTGACGCCGGCAGGATAGAAATAGATCCCTGTCACGGCATAGTTGCTTTGGGGCTCGGCGGGCTTTTCCACGATGGAGGTCACATGCCCCTCCTCGTCAAAACCGACCACGCCGAAGCGCTCCGGGTCTTTGACGTAACAGCCGAAGATAGTGGCTCTCCCCTGCTCCTCCGCCCGTCTGACAGCGGTACGCAGCATCGTCCCCAGCCCGTTGCCGTAGAACAGATTATCGCCGAGGATCATGGCACCGCCCTCCCCGGCGAGAAACTCCTCGCCCAGCAGGAAGGATTGCGCCAGACCGTCCGGAGCAGGCTGAACCTTGTAGGAGAGGTGCAGCCCGAACTGTTCTCCGTTTCCAAGCAGCGCCTCAAAGCGGGGCGTATCCTCGGGGGTGGAGATCAGCAGAATGTCCCGGATGCCGGAGCGCATCAGCGTGGAGAGCGGATAATAGATCATGGGCTTATCGTATACAGGGAGCAGCTGCTTGGAGGTGACGAGAGTCAGCGGAAACAGACGGGTTCCCGCGCCTCCGGCAAGAATAATGCCCTTCATATCAAAAACACCTCCCAAAGATAACGGCTCGGCTGCACACAGCCCTTATATTAAAGCATATGCGTTCGTTCGTCAACTGCTTTCCGATGAAGCGGAGGAGGGACGGCGATCATCCGTTCCTGCCGCAGCGGGACTGCCTTCCCAGCCAGCGTTCTCTGGTGAGCAGGGTGAAATGCTCGGTGAGAGTCTTTTCCAGCGGCGTCCAGAGAACCTGCTCCGTATGGTCATAGACAAAGCCGCACTTTTCGCCGACCCGGGCAGATCTGGAATTGCCTTCAAAATAGGCGCAGTAGAGCTTTGTGCAGTTCAGCGCGGTAAACGCACGCTCCAGCAGCGCTGCGGCCGCCTCGGGGATGAGCCCCTGTCCCCAGAGGGGACGTGCCAGCCAGTAACCGAGCTCCATGGAAGCGGAGGTATCTCCGCTTTGGGTACGGGGAGTCATGAGTCCGATACTTCCGACTGGCTCGCCGCTCTCCTTGAGAACCACGGCATAGGTCTCCGGCTCGGAGAGAACGGTGCGGATGATGGTAAGACTTTCTGCCTCTGAGCGGTGGGGCTGCCAGCCGGCAGCGGGGCCCACCAGGGGATCGGAGGCATACTTGTAAAGAGCCCCGGCATCAGCATCCTCCCAGGGGCGAAGCAGAAGCCGGGACGTTTCCATTGTGATCTGATTCATATGAAACCTCAGTACAATTCGATATTCCCTTTGTCAGGAGCGGAGTCGGTTCTCGCGGGATAATCGATCCCGGCCTTTCTGGCCTGTGCGATCTGCTCCCGGCGGGGTATGGAATAGCGTTTGCCGTCTTTGATGAGCGTGGCTCCCGTCTGGTGGAAAATGAACGGCACTCCTGCCTCCATGCACTGAGCGCGCAGATCCAGCACCCAGTCATAATAGAGCGGTCGGACATCTACGCCCGACTCTCCGCTGACGGAGACCTCCTCAATGCTCTCATCCAGATAGGGGGAGAGATCCACCGGCCCAATCATAGGAGCAACAATGACGGTTTTGTGACGGATGGGAAGCGCCTTGAAAATGGGGAGACGGTAGTCGGACCGATCCTGGTTTTCCACGGTGCAGCCTATGATCACATTCTCATAGCCGTTTCCCCAGTCCGGCGGGAGGCACTGCTCCAGCCGGTCGATGCGCTTTGTGAAAAAGTAGAAGAAGAGGTCGCTGCGAAAGCGCATCATCTCCCAGCACTCTGCCCGCCAGATATCCGCGTCCTCCAGCAGAAAATCGGAGGTGAAGCAGGTATATATCACTGAGCCGGGGGCGAGCTTATACTCCCCTGTCCGCCTGATCTGCAGCGGCAGGCGGAAAGAGGCGGTTTTGCGGCAGAGACTGCTTTCCACAGCGGAGCCGTATCTGGCATCCTGCCGGTAAACATAGCAGAATTTGCAGCCGGGGGAGATTTTTGTGCAGCCGTGCCAGGGATTCCAGCTGTTTTCGGAAAAGCTGCTCATGGATATGCCCTCTCCTTGCTCCGCCTCATCGCAGAGAGCGCAGATAAGACTTCTGCTCCTCCGTGATACGGAAGCTCTCTGTGGCTTTCTGAATCGTTTTTCTGTGCGTCCACTGACAGAGCCTGTGCTGCTCCATATAGGGGATGACGGCATCCCACTGCTTGGCAAGTGCCGTGGCGAAATACCAGGCGACCATCATACGGACATAGTACTCTTCACTCTCCACGGACGCGGCAAGCTCCGGCAGCTCCGGGGAAAAATCTTCATCCAGATACTCACTCATCAGCGTGTCCAGACCGAAGCGCACGGTGTAGGCTTCGGAGGAGCGGGTCCATGCTTTTACTGCCGGGAGCAGCTCCGCCCGGTGCCGTGCGAATACCTTCGGCCTCAGCGTATCGCACACGGCCCAGTTATCAATATATGGGAGAAATGCCTCAATGCGCTCCATGCAGACGCGAAAGTCTTTCTCCCGGCTGAGGAGAATGGAGTGAAGAAGATTTTCCTCGTAATAGAAATGGGGGAGCTCGTCCAGAAACGGTTCCCGGAGGCCGTTCTTCGTCAGCTCTGCCGCCAGCTTCCGCAGAAGCGGGACGCGAACGCCGAGAAATACTTCGGCATCAAGACCGGGGGTGAGCTTTTGCTGAAAGGCTGCGTTGTCCGGATCTCGCAGGGAGAGCAGGCGGGAAATGATTTCTTCCATTCTGATTTCTTCCTTACAGATGCGGGAGGCTCAGAAAGAGACCTCTCCCTCTTTGGGCAGAGACTCGATATAATCCTCGATCAGAGCATTCACAGCTTCGCTCTGATCGGTGTTGGCATTGTGCCCTGCCCCGGGGACGATCTTCAGGGGCAGACCGGTATCCTTCGCCCAGCGGCGGTTATAGCGTTTGGAGGAGCCTGCCTTGTCATTTTCACCGACTATGAGCATGGCGGGACAGTCGATGCGGTAAGGCAGCGACTCGTTGACGGCATCCGCCAGAATCTTATATCCAAAGGAAGCGAGACGGATGTATTCATGCTTATCGTATCCGTCTATCATATCCCGCATGAGCTGCTGGCCGTATTCCGTTTCGGCGCAGCCCTTTGCGCCGCTCTCCCGGAGCTTCTTCCACGGATAGAGCTTATAGACCGGGGAGATGTGCTTCATGAGCCAGAGCTCCCAGCCGGAATAGTAGTTCTGCTGCAGCGGGGCGGAATCGATGGAAATGAAGCCCAGAAGCCAGTTGGGATAACGCTGCATATAGCACTGCGCCACGTACGCACCCATGGACTGACCAATCAGGATCACATTGCGCAGACCCTCGTCCTGCATGAGGTTGTGGAGCCAGATCGCCTTATCCATGAGCGTATAGTTATAGCCGAAGGGACGGGAGGCGCCGTGACCGGGAGCATCCCAGACAAGGCAGGTATATTTGCCTTCAAAATGGGCGATCTGCTTATCAAAGAGCCGATGATCTGCGGTCAGACCGGGGAGAAAGACCAGCGTGGGCCCTTCCACGACCTCGGAGATCCAATGATGAATACGCCCGGACTGGGTGAGAAAGGTTTTCTCTTCCATATTTCATTCCGCCTTTCTGATATGTCTTGGTTGAAACTCAGTCTTTGACTTCTTCCAGCTCCTCTTCGCCGTCCAGAACGGGAAATTCCACCGGATAGAGGAGGTAATTCTTCTGGGTCTCGGGGTCGGTATAGTCCAGCACAGCGCCGGAGAGCACAAGCCCCATCATTTCAACGCGAGCCAGACCCTCCCGGAAGGGATAACCGTCCTCGCAGTCCACCTTCAGATAGGTGGCGGCGGGCACATCCCACACAGACCAGCCCTTGGCGGAGGAGCCGGGGCGGCACTCCACGCCGGCCAGATACAGACCCTTGGTGAAGTTATCCTCCCAGGGTTTGCCGGAGCGGGAAAAATCGCTCATCAGACCCCATACGCCCTTGATTTTGCCGTTGTTCAGCAGCACCACAGGGGCAATGTCCTTCAGACCGGCCTGCAGCTCGCTCCAGAGACGGCGAACCACGGTGGGACCCTCTTCACTGGAGCCTTCCTTTCCGATCACGGAAAAGGCCTCCAGATCGACCATTTCATACTTCATAGCCATATCTCCATATCTTTATCATTCAATTTTTCAGCACTGCGCAGAGGACACAGGCAGGCTAAGCATATCACGTTTGCGCAGGATTTGCAATGCCTTCCTGGGGCTCAGCATAGCCCTGCAGGGCGCGAAGACCTATGAGCAGCAGCAGAGCGCCGAGAGCAGCCAGCAATCCCTCCACTGCCGGGACGGAGCTCACCACACCCAACTGGAAGAGCGCAGCGGGGACATCCAGCAGCGCATGGAGGAGGATGGCGAGCGGGTAGCGGAAACGCTTCCCCTTCTGCCACACGGCGGTAAATACCAGCATGGAAAGACCCAGATGCCCCATCACGGCGGAAAGACGCTCCAGCATGGCGGTGAGACCGCCCGGCAGATCGATGCTCCCGGCTATAGCGGCAAGGCCTGCTGTGGTTTCTGCATCGCCGAACTGCACCCCCAAGTATGCGAGCAGATACATCAGGTAGCTGACAAACAGAAGCAGGAACACCTCGATGCCCCCGTGACCGATGCCGTAGGCGACAGCGGTCTCACGGCTTCTTTGCTTTCGCAGCAGGCAGCGGAAGCCGAAGAAGCGGCCTGTCTCCTCAAAGAGGCCGGCGGCGAAGGCGGTGTAGAGCACGAAGAGCACAGGATTGCTCTGCACGGCATAGGAAAGCGCATTGCCGCCGCTGAGAACCACGCTGTGCAGCGCACTCTCCAAAACGAGCGCAAAGAGCACGAAGCAGAACGAACCGACGAGAAAGGCGGAGAGCTTTGCACCGCTTCTCTTTTTCCACCAGATGAGCAGTGCCAGAGGCAGGAGCAGCGAAAAAACGGTGACAGCGAATAAAACAGCCATGATTCTATTTTCTCCTTTCAGATTCTATCCGTATTGCCGAGGTAAGATCGAAGCGAGCCATCTATGACCTGCTCTAAAGCGGGGATGAGGGAAGTGTGAGCATCCTCCGGAGCCAGCACGGAAAGCAGAAAGCCCCGACAGGCGCTGCCGAGATGCTCGCTGAGCTCCTCCTCCGTGAAGGAGCAGACCCCTGTCACGATCAGGGCGGAGAGGCCGATTACGTAGATCAGCAT
>JAGHSH010000234.1 GCA_018065965.1 Candidatus Apopatocola equi | reverse complement strand
CCGCTGACGGCCATCACCGGCTGGGCGGAGACCATGGCCTATGACGAGACCATGACGGACGATTCCCGCCGGGGTCTGGAGATCATCACCCGGGAGGCCGGACGGCTGACGAAAATGGTGGAGGATCTGCTGGAGTTCACCCGCATTCAGGACGGACGCTTCACCCTGCGCATGGGTGAGATCAACCTGCCCGAGCTGGTGGAGGACACGCTCTATACCTATTCCGAGCTTTTCCGGCAGGAGGGCATGACCGTTTCCTATGACCCGCCGGAGGAGCTTTATCCGGACATTCCCGGCGACGCCGAGCGGCTGCAGCAGGTGCTGCTGAACCTGCTGGACAACGCCTGCAAGTACGGCCGCAGCGGCAAGCACATCGAGGTGGCCGTCAAGCGCACGGGGACCTCTCAGGCTGTGTCCATCCGGGATCACGGCCCCGGCGTACCCCCCGAGGAGCTGCCCAAGATCAAGAACCGCTTCTACAAGGGCTCCAGCAAGGAGCGCGGCAACGGCATCGGCCTTGCGGTCTGTGAGGAGATCGTCACCCGCCACAACGGCAGACTGATGATCTACAATGCCGAGGGCGGCGGCCTGCTGGTCACGGTCACGCTCCCCGCCTGAGCAAAACTGTTTCCCCGGCATGAGCCGGGAGGAAAGGAAAGCATGAGCAACAAAAACGATATTTCCGCCTGCAGCTTCAAGACCAGTATCGGAGGGCAGGCTCTCATAGAAGGCATCATGATGCGCGGCCCCGACCGGCAGGCCATCGTCTGCCGCAGACCGGACGGAACGCTGGTCACGAAGGTCGATCCCATCCGGCTGGTGAAGGAGCGTTATCCCATTCTGGGCTGGCCGCTGATCCGCGGCGTGGCAAACTTCCTCAGCTCCATGATCATGGGCGTGCAGGCGCTGAGCTGGTCTGCCGAGCAGCAGCCCGAAGAGGCTGAAGGCGAGGGCGCCAAGCTGGATGCGTGGATCGCCGAGCATTTTTCGCAGGAGACGGCCGGCAAGCTCATCATCGGCGCGGCAGTGGTGCTGGGCATCGCCATGAGCGTGGGTCTTTTTGCCCTGCTGCCCACGGCGCTGGCGGGACTGCTCAACCGGCTGCTGCCGCTGGGGATTTTCCGCGGTCTTACCGAGGGAGTGTTCCGCATCGCCATCTTTCTTGCCTATCTCTGGGGCTGCTCCCGGCTGCAGGACATCCGCCGGGTGTGGCAGTACCACGGCGCGGAGCATAAGAGCATTTACTGCTATGAGCACGGCCGGGAGCTCACCGTGGAGAATGCCCGGGAGGAATCCCGGCTCCATCCCCGCTGCGGCACCAGCTTCCTCTTTATCGTAGTGTTCATCAGTGTGCTGGTGTTCTCCTTTATCCGCACGGAGGGAACGCTGGCGCGCATGGGGCTGCACCTGCTGCTCCTGCCGCTGCTGGTGGGCGTCAGCTATGAGTTCATCAAGCTGGCCGGACGCTATGACAATGCCTTTACCCGGGCAATTTCCGCCCCCGGTAAGGCACTGCAGCACCTGACCACCGCCGAGCCCGACGACAGTATGCTCGAGGTGGGACTGGAAGCCCTGAAGCTCGTGATCCCCGAGGAAAAAGGAAAAGATGAGTGGTGAGAAGAGATGGTAAGCACCGTCAATGAGCTGTATCTGGAGACCCGCCGTACTCTCCGCGCCGCCGGGGTGGAGAGCCCCGAGCTGGAGGCAAGGCTGCTGCTGTGCCATGCGCTGGGCTGCAGCAGAGAGAAGCTGCTGGAGCGGATGCAGATGTATGTGCCGGACAGCGCCCGCAGCGTGCTGCGGGATATGACGGCGCGGCGGGTGGCAGGGGAGCCGGTGGCCTATATCACAGGCAGCTGGGAATTCTGCGGCCTGCCC
>JAGHSH010000283.1 GCA_018065965.1 Candidatus Apopatocola equi | reverse complement strand
ACCCCAGACAGCGGAGACGCGCCCGTCGAGCATATAGCCCATGGCCAGCTTCTCGCTGGTGGCCTCGGCGTGCATATCCAGCAGCACCATGCGCGTCTGGTTGTCCGCCAGCAGGTTCTCCACGGTCACAAAGGGGTTGTCGGTATTGGTATCCAGCGTGAACTTGCCCAACAGGTTGATCACGCGGATGGGGCCGAAGGGTGTCTGGTAGGTGGCGTCGCCCCGGCCGGGACACTGGGGGGCAAAGTTGGCCGGGCGCAGGATGCGGGCATTGCTGTCCAGATAGGGCTGCAGCTCATAGCGGGTCCAGGTATGGTTGCCCAGGGTGACCACATCCGCTCCGGCATTGAAGATCTGATCGGCCTGGGCGGGGGTAACGCCCACTACGTTGGCATTCTCTCCGTTGATCACGCAGAAATCAATGCCCAGCTCCTTCCGCAGGGGCTTGAGACGGTTCTGCAGAAAGCTCAGGCCGCTCTGCCCCACCACATCGCCGACGGCTAATATATTGACGGTCATACCTCAGTCCTCCTCGTCCTCGGAGCTGCCGCTGACAGCGGGCTCCGGCTTTTTATACAGATGGATCAGGCCGCGCTCGTTCATATCCGTGAGGATGGCCACGGTGATGGGCAGCGCGAAGAGACCCAGAGCGCCGAAGAGCTGCGTGCCGGCATACATGGACACCAGCGTAACGATGGGCTTCATGCCCACATGCTTGCCCACGATCTTGGGCTCGATGACCTGCCTGCCCACGACCACCACCGCATACACGATAGAGGCCGATGCCCTGCATATTCGCCCCGCTCATCACCGTAAAGATCGCCCAGGGCAGCAGGATCATACCGCTGCCCACAATGGGGAAGGCGTCAAAGACGGAAATGAGGATGCCGAAGAAGATCGGCCGTTTGATCCCGATGATCATCAGACCGACTGCGATCTCCGCTGCGGTGATGATGAAAATAATGGCATAGGAACGCAGGAACTGCCAGATGATATCAAGGAAGGTGTCCTTCACATCGATGGTCATCTGCAGGGGGCCATCGGGCATATTGGTGCTGATGAATTCCGTGATGGAATCAAAGTCCACAGCGATAAACACCGTTGCGATCATGCAGATCACAGCGTTGAGCAGGAAGCTGGGAAGCTTGGTGGCAAAGGAGGAGATCCAAGCCACGGCGTTGACGGAAAATTTCGTAACGGCCGCACCCAGAGAGGTGATCACATTGGGGATGGCCTCCTGCACAGTCTCCAGCAGGCTTTGATCCATTCTGCCTGCCCAGTCCAGAAGCTCGTTGGCGGTCTCCTCCAGCTCGGGCAGGACAGTGTCGGTATAGATGCCTGGAATAGCAGCCACCAGGTCACCGATGCTGCCGGCAGCCCGGACAACGATGAGCGTAAGCAGGCCGCCGATGATGAGAAACAGCAGCAGCACGCTGAGGATCCCGGCCAGCGCTTTGTTCATGGGGAAGCGCCGCCGGACGGGGACGCGGTTCCCCTTTTCGTCCTTCTTCCAGCGCACCTCCGCACTGAGAAGCCGGGCAAGAGGCCGGGACACCGAGGCAAAGACCAGCGCAAGGAAAAAGGGCATGAGCATCTTGACCATGTAGCGAAGTACAAAATAGACC
>JAGHSH010000055.1 GCA_018065965.1 Candidatus Apopatocola equi | reverse complement strand
GCGCCGTTCTCGGAGCCGTAGGCAGCTTCGCCGCCGGGGGCGTACTGGGCATGGGCCGCGCGGAGGATATCATCGATGGGGTAGGCGGTCTTGGTGTCCAGCTCCACCTTCATGCGGGCGGTATCCTTGCCGGACTTATCCTTGAGCAGAGCGCCGTCCTTGCTGATATTCACATAGGCGGTGATGGGGGTGTGAGGCTCCACCTTGGCCACGGTGATGGTATAGACCTCAGCAGGAGCAGAGTTATCGTTCATGGTGGGCCAGGCGGGATCGCCGCTCTTGACCGTGATGACCGTGCCGTCCTCCACGGGGATGGCTGCGGTGCGCTTGTACTCCACGGCGCCGACATAGGTGTGAACCTGATAGTTCTTGTTGGCGGCGGTGGGCGTGACGATCACAGCGGTCTCGTCCGTGAGGTTGAGGGTGTATTCGTGGGTGGCCTTGTCAAAGGCGGGAGTGAGGGTACCGGCAGACACGCCAAGAGCCTTGAGGGTCTTGTCGCTGCTGGTAAAGTCGCTGCCCAGATCCACGCCGTAACCGTTGGTGGTGTACATGAGGCGGATCTCGTCGCCGCTCTGGAGCTTGCCGTTCTTCACGGTGTAGCCGGCGAAGCCCTCATTGGTGAACCAGTCGTTGAGGGTGCCCATCCAGCCGGACTCCATGCCGCCATCAAAGGCTTTCAGACCGTTGATGGCTTCGATGTATCCGCTCTCCGCGCCGGTCTGGGTGTAGCCATTGGCGGTGAGGGCGTCCATAACGGCGCTCATCATGGTGGACTTGGTGTTGATGTCCACCCAGGCATTGACCAGCGTGCCCTTCCAGGCGCCGGCCGTGTAGGTGGTGTTCTCCACGATGACCTTCACCTGTCCGGCAGGTTCCGGCTCGGGCTCAGGCTCGCCGTCCTCCAGAAGAGGCTCCTCGGCGAGAACCTCGTCCACACCGGCGGTCAGTTCTTCTGCCGTTTCGGGGGTCTCGGTTTCGGGTTGTGTTTCTTCTTCCGTGGGCAGTTCTTCTGCCTCCGGGGGAAGGGTCTGCGCCGTTTCTTCCACGGTGACAGGCTCTTCGTTGCCCGCTGCCAGTGCGTTGACGGGCAGCATCCCTATTACCATGCAGAGCACAAGCAACAGGGACAGCAGACGCTTTTTCATTCGGGTCTCTCCTTTTTATGTGAGTCTCGCGGGCGCATCCCGCGGAAAAAAGGGACAAAAGAAGGTTTTCCCCCGCATCCCCGTGCCAACAGTGCTGCGGGGGAAAACAAAAACGACGCCGCGCAGACGCAGAGAGTCCATCCTCTCTCTGCCACTGCGTTGGGCGTCGGTTTTTCCGATCGACCCGGCCTCACAGCCGTGTGATTTTTACAATATCAAATATGTATATGCCAAAGACAAATGAAAATCCCCGACCGTAACAAGACAGTCGGGGAACAGAAAAATCCTGCAAATCAGCAATCAGTTGAGGAGCTCGCCCACTGTTGGTACGGTGTCCGGAGACTGGTAATTCTACTGGCTCGCGTTATAAGGCGTTCTTCGCCTTTGCGACCGGTTCCTGCCTTCTCCCGCTAACGCGAAATGACGGACTTTCGTCCCTGCAGACCCACAAAGGGGCCGCTTCAGACCGGTCTCACACATACAGCACCGTGCGTGCATGGGGTTCTCACCCAATTTCCTCTTTCACCGCCGCCTGACCCGGGGGTCTTTGCAGCGAACGGCTACCTTCTCCTTGAGGACTATTCAATTTGATTCACTTATACCACAGCAAAGCGCGCTTGTCTACTACTTTTTTTGCATTTTCTTAATTTTTTTGCACAAAAAAGGTTTTTGACCGGGGCAGGCCGTAAATCGGAATTTTATGTAAACAAGTATTTTAGTATAGATTCCGTCAAACTATGTGACGGGAAATATCAGGGCGTACCTTTCAGCCGTAGGTGCGCAGGATCTCCCCTGCTATCTCGCCCTTGGGGCGGCAGGTGTCCATGGCCTGCTTTTCGATATAGCGGTGGGCGTCCGGCTCGGTCATTTTGAGGCGGTCGATGAGGAGCCATTTTGCCCGGTTCACCAGACGGATCTCCTCCATTTTCTCCTCCAGCGTGAGGGTCTTTTTCTCCAGACCCCGGAGCTTCTCCCGGGCGGCGGCCATGAAGCCGAGACCGTTGGACACGGCGGCGGAGGAGGTGGGCTTGGGGAGGGTGAACACCCCCGCCGGGGTAAGGCGGCTTTTGGTCTCCTCAAAAAGCTCGCTGCGGACAAAGACAAGGCTGACCGTTTCCCGCCCGGCGGCCTGCTCGGAGGCGAAGCGGAAGCCCGGATCGTCCGGCAGGGGCGCATTGACGATGACGAAATCATAGCGGCTCTCCAGCGTGGAGCGGCGGGCGGCGGCCACGCTCCCGGCCACGGTGACGGCGGTGCAGCCGGAGGCCGTGAGCAGGGGGCGGAGGGTATCGTTGAATTTGGATGAGGAGGAGACCAGCAGGGCGCGGTATCCGTATTCTTCCGGCTGCACAGGCATCCTCCTTTCTCGTTTCGTTTCTTTCCGCTCAGCCGCAGTAGGTGCGGATGAGCATTTCGGGCAGGCAGCGGGCTATGAAGGCACTGTTCCGGGCGCGGGCTTTGGCCTCGGTGAGCGTGCAGGGCAGGGG
>JAGHSH010000262.1 GCA_018065965.1 Candidatus Apopatocola equi | reverse complement strand
ACTTTGAGCCCAACGAGAAGCAGCGGCAGTTCTTTCTGGCGCGGCGGCGGTATATAGCCTACGGCGGCGCGAGAGGCGGCGGCAAAAGCTGGGCAGTGCGGGTGAAGGCGCTGCTGCTGAGTCTGGCCTATCCGGGCATACGGCTCCTCATCATCCGCCGCACGCTGCCGGAGCTGGAGGAGAACCACATCCGGCCGCTCCGGGCGCTCATCGGCACGGCGGCGGAGTACCGGGACAAGGACAAGAGCTTCCGCTTCCCTAACGGCAGCCTGCTGCGCTTCGGTTACTGCGATGCAGAGAGCGACGTGCTGCGCTATCAGGGACAGGAATACGACTGCATCTTCCTCGACGAGGCCACCCAGCTGACGGAATACCAGTTCCAGACCTTCAAGGGCTGTCTGCGCGGCGTGAACGCTTTCCCCAAGCGGCTCTACATAACCTGCAACCCCGGCGGCGTGGGGCACGGCTGGGTAAAGCGGCTTTTCATCGAGCGGCGCTTCCTGAACGGAGAGCGCGCCGAGGATCACATCTTCATTCCTGCCGACGTATACGACAACGCGGCGCTGATGGAGAGCGACCCGGAATATGTCCAGCGGCTGGAGAGTCTGCCCTATGAGCTGCGGCAGGCCTGGCTCCACGGCAGCTGGGACGTGTTCGAGGGACAGTTCTTCACGGAGTGGGATCGGAGCCTCCATGTGGTCGAGCCTTTCCCGGTGCCTGCGTCCTGGAGAAAGTATGTGACCATGGACTACGGCATGGATATGCTGGCGGCTTATCTCATCGCCATGGATGAGAGCGGCAGGGCATGGGTGATCCGGGAGGTCTATGAGGGTCGGGATCTGGGGGAGGGACACCCGGGACTGATCATCTCGCAGGCGGTGGAAGCGCTCCGGGAGCTGTGCGGGGAGGAGGAAGTGTATGAATACCTCGCCCCGCCGGATCTGTGGAACAGCCGACAGGAGACGGGGCGGAGCGTGGCGGATATCTTCGCCGAGAGCGGCATTTACCTGAGCAAAAGCGGCAACGACAGGATCGCGGGCTGGATGGCGCTCCGGGAGCGGCTGAAGCCCACGGTGGACGAGCGGGGAGAGCGGAGCGCACAGCTGCGGATCTTCTCGACCTGCAGCAATCTGATCCGCACCCTGCCGCTGCTGCGCTATGACACGAAAAAGGCAGGGGACTGTGCCTCGGAGCCCCACGAATACACCCACGGCCCGGACGCGATCCGGGGCTTCTGTGTGTATTATGTGAGCGCGGCTTGCCCGAGTGTGAAGGAGGAGAAGCCGAAAAAGCTCATTGACAGGCTGGGGCAGAGGAGAGTCCGCTGCAGATAGGAAAGGAGAAGAAATGGACGAAAACAACGAGCTGAATCAGCAGGCAGAACGCTTTCGGGAGAAGTACCCCGATGTGGACCTGCTGAGACTGGAGCAGGAGGGGGCCTTCCGCAAATTCTGCGGCAGCAGACTCTACAGGGAGCCCACCGAGCAGCTCTATGAGGACTACATGGCCTTCACCCGGGAGGCCGAGGACAGGGCGGAGCGCCGATGGAGCGACCGCTCCGCCCGCTCCACCGGCAGCGGCGGCGGCAAAGCGGCCACGGGGCTGAGCCGCCGGGAGCAGCAGGAGCTGGAGGACTGGAACCGGGCCTTTCCCGGTATGCGCATGAGCGCAAAGGAATTCAGAGAGAGATAAGAGAGGAGAAAAGCTATGAACCCTATTCAGAATCTGGACGGTCATGTGGGCGTTACCGCCCGGGAGTATCCCATTGCCGCGAACACCGCCATCGAGCGGGGCGCGGTGGTCAAGCTCAGCGGCGGCAGAGTTGTGCACGCCGGTGAGAGCGAGAGCGGCCCTGTGCTGGGCGTTGCCGCCGAGAGCCACAGCGGTCAGGCCGATGTGCTCAACATCCGCAGCAACGGCGTGAGCATTCTGGTCTATGACAACCCCGGCGCCATCTGCGAGTGCAGCGTGCCTGTGCTGACGGCTGCTTCCGGCAGCGCTGTGACGCTGGTGCCCCGCAGCGGCGAGATCTCCGCTGCCGCCGCCGATGATACCTACAACGGCGGTACCCTGCGCCTGATCGCCAAGGGCAGCGGCAGCACCAACACCGACCCCCTTTTCCGTGAGAGCGCCGTGACCGACTATACGAAGAGCGGCACCGTGCTCACCAAGGAGAGCGGCGGCACGCCCTGCGCCGGGGACGTGTTTGAGTTTTATCCCGCCATCGGCAGCAGCGTCTGCTCCCTGAGCAGTCACCGCCGAAACGCCGAGCTGAAGGCTGCCGGCGCAGCCTGCCTGCAGGTCGTCGGCCATGACAAGGCCCGTCACTGCATCCGCGTCATGGCCGTCAAGCACACGCTGGCTGCCGACAAGGTCTGATCATTTAAGGAGGAAGAGAGAACTATGAGCAATTTTTCCGCTTGGAAGAGCGATAACTACAAGTTTGTGGGCAAGGCCTTCGATTATGCCTACGCCGACCGCCTGAACAAGCTCTCCCCCGTGGTGGGCGAGGTCATGGCCCGTTCCATCGACTATGAGCTGACCGGCTCCGGCGGCTACGGCGAGGCTCCCCGCTACGACGGCGAGCATCTCAACGAGGGTACGCTGCACAGAGGCTTCAAGACCATCATCACCCCTGAGGAGTACACCCTCAGCATCTCTGTGGACTACAAGGCCGCCAA
>JAGHSH010000051.1 GCA_018065965.1 Candidatus Apopatocola equi | reverse complement strand
GAAGCTCATCGTGAGGGAAGCCATCTTTCCAGGATTAAGAAAACTGCATAATCTGAAAATGTTATGATTTTCAACATTTGACACGGATTCTCGCATCGGTGCCAATATAATTGCGCTCTCAGATGTTTCCCCTTCAACATCTGGGAGCGCATTTTGCCGTTTTCGCCTGTTTTTCGTCAAAAAAAGGGAGTCCTGCAAAAATTCTCATTTTGCAACACTCCCTTTTTGTTTTTTCAGGTTTCTCCCCCACGGCGTGAGGACGAAGTTCAGCCTCTGTGACCGCTGCGTGTCGATACGCTCCGGGAACCCTTCCGCGCAATGACAGAGGAAGGGGGGCTGAAAGCGTGTTGCCCCAGCGGTTTCCCCCGTTTTTGACAAATAATACGAAAAGTAACAACAAATTACACTTTATTCGTCATTCAGCCCCGGAATTGTTGAAAACTCTGTTGACAGTGTGGAAAACCTACGGGCAGCTCGGTTATTTTAACACTTGACAGGCACTTTATATGCGTATAGAATAAATCGGATGATTTTTAAGGAGAATTGGGGTCTCCTTTGAATCAAAAAACCCTTTCAGATATGAAAAATGAAAAGAAGGAGGTGTCTCCATCCCATGAGTGTATGGATCGCGGCGGTCTGTATGGCAGTTACGCTGATCCTCGGCTTTGTACTGGGCGTGCTTTACCGCAAGAAGGTCGGTGAGCGCGAGATCTCCAGCGCCGAGGAAGAAGCCACCCGGATCGTCAACGAAGGGATCAAGACCGCGGAAAGCAAGAAGCGCGAAGCTCTGCTGGAGGCGAAGGAAGAGATTCACAGAAACCGCACCGAGTATGAGAAGGAGGTGCGGGAGCGCCGCTCTGAGCTGCAGAAGCAGGAGCGACGGCTGCAGCAGAAGGAAGAGAACTTCGATCGCAAGACCGAGGCTCTGGAGAAAAAGACCGATGCTCTCAACGCCAAGATCGCTGAGGCAGAGGCCCACGAGGAAGAGATCCGTTCCCTGAAGCGGAGCGAAATGGAGGTTCTTGAGCGGATCTCCGGCTTCTCCGTGGAGGACGCCAAGGCTTATCTGATCCAGCAGCTGGCGGACGACGTGACCCACGAGGCCGCCGCCAAGGTCCGCGAGATCGAAGCACAGTATAAGGACGAGGCCGAGGAGCGCGCCCGGGAGATCATTGTCACCGCCATTCAGCGCTGCGCCGCCGACCACGCCAGCGAGGTCACCGTTTCCGTGGTGCCCCTGCCCAATGACGAGATGAAGGGCCGCATCATCGGCCGCGAGGGCCGCAACATCCGTTCCATCGAAACGCTTACCGGCTGCGACCTCATCATCGACGATACCCCCGAGGCCATCACCGTTTCCAGCTTCAATCCCGTCCGCCGCGAGGTGGCACGGCTGGCGCTGGAGAAGCTCATTCAGGACGGCCGCATCCATCCCGCCCGCATCGAGGAAATGGTCGCCAAGGCACAGCGGGAGGTCAATCAGGCCATCAAGGAGGCCGGTGACCGCGCCGTCTTTGAGACCAACATCCACGGGCTCCACCCCGATCTCATCAAGCTGCTGGGCCGTCAGAAGTACCGCACCAGCTACGGTCAGAACGTGCTGAACCACTCCATCGAGGTGGCGCACATCTCCGGCCTCATCGCCGCCGAGCTGGGCGTTGATGTGAACATCGCCAAGCGCGCCGGTCTGCTCCATGACCTGGGCAAGTCCATCGACCACGAGGTCGAGGGCAGCCATGTGGCCATCGGTGTGGAGCTGGCCCGGAAGTACAAGGAATCCGAGGAGGTCATCCACGCCATCGAGGCGCACCACGGCGACGTGGAGCACAAGACCGTCATTGCGGTGCTGGTTCAGGCTGCCGATGCCGTATCCGCTGCCCGTCCCGGTGCCCGCCGCGAGAACGTGGAGAACTATATCCGCCGTCTGCAGAAGCTGGAGGAGCTCACCGGTTCCTATCCCGGCGTCGAGAAGGCATTTGCCATCCAGGCAGGCCGCGAGGTTCGCATT
>JAGHSH010000171.1 GCA_018065965.1 Candidatus Apopatocola equi | reverse complement strand
CTATTATAAATGTATTCGCGTCCACATACAGCAGATCGAAGCGGGAGGCTGTCAGCACCCGGTGGCCGGAGAGAGCCACGGCGGGATAACCGGTGAGCTGTCCCACCAGCTTGCCTGCATCGCCCATGAGCTGATCCAGCTGCTCGATCTTTTCGTTGAGGCGGGCGTTGATGGCGTCGGTCTCCTCGGAGGAGAGCCGCTGCTGCTCCATGAGCTCGTTCACATAGAAGCGGTAGCCCTGGGGCGCGGGAATGCGTCCTGCAGAGGTGTGAGGCTGCTCCAGATAGCCCAGAGAGGTCAGCTCCGAAAGCTCGTTGCGGATGGTGGCGCTGGAGCAGGTGAGCCCTGCAGCCGCTACCACGGTCTTGGAGCCCACGGGCTCGGCCGTGCGGATGTACTCCTCCACCACAGCCGCCAGAACCTTCTTTTTCCTTTCACTGAGTTCCATTTTAGCAGTCCGCCCCTTCGAGTGTTGGCACTCTGTTTCTCTGAGTGCTAATTTAGCACGAATGCCCCTTGCTGTCAAGGGGCATTCGGAGAATTATTATATTGTTCATAAGTTTTTGCCGCGCCTGTCATTGCGAGGAGCGAAGCGACGCGGCGATCCGTCCCTCCTGCCGAGAAAGAGAATGAGGGGGGCTGCATATCGGATATTCACTGCTCCCGGTCTATTCTTTCCTTCAATTCATTGAGATATACCCATCTCTCGGTCTTTTCCTCCAGCTCCTGCTCCAGCTGCTCCTGCTGTGCGGTGAGCTCGGTGAGGCGCACATAGTCGCTGCAGGCGGCCTCCTGCTCTTTTTTGCATTGGTCGATCTTCGCTTCCAGCTCTGCGATGACAGCATCGATGGTGTCGAATTCCCGCTGCTCGGCAAAGGTGAACTTCAGCTTTTTCTGCCGCTGAGGTCTCTCGGCGGCGGGCTTGGGCTTGTCCTCTTTAACGGGCGCTTCGGTCGACCTGCGGAGCCGCTGCCGGTCGCTCCAGTTGCCGGGGAAGCGGGAAACAGTGCCGCCCTCCACTTCAAAAATCTGCCCGGAGAGCTTGTCGAGGAAGAAACGGTCATGGCTCACGGCGATGACCGGGCCGGGGAAGGTATCGAGATAGTCCTCCAGCACGGAGAGGGTCATAATGTCCAGATCGTTGGTGGGCTCGTCCAGCAGCAGCACATTGGGTGCGGACATGAGGATGCCCAGCAGGTAAAGCCGCCGCCGCTCGCCGCCGGAGAGCTTTCCGATGAGCTGGGACTGCAGCTCCCGGGGGAATAGAAAACGCTCCATCAGCTCCCCGGCAGAGAGCACACCCTCCTCGGTGCGCACCTCCGAGGCGATCTCGTGGATGTAGTCATAGACCCGCTGGTTCAGATCCAGCTCCCGTCCCTCCTGGGAGAAGTGACCGATCTTCACCGTGGAGCCGGTCTCCACGCTGCCGCTGTCGCAGGAGAGCTCTCCGGCCATGAGCTTCAGCAGGGTGGACTTGCCTGCGCCGTTGCTGCCGATGATGCCGATGCGGTCGTCCCGGAGCAGGGTATAGCTGAAATCGCGGATCACACAGCGCTCACCGTAGGATTTACTCACGTGCTCCAGCTCGATGAGCTTTCTGCCCAGCCGGGAGCCGATGGCGGTCATGCGGACGCTGCTGTCCGTTTCGGGGGCTTTTTCGTTCAGCATTGCCTCATAGCGCTCGATGCGGTCCCTGCTCTTGGTGCGCCGGGCCTCGCAGCCCCGCAGGATCCATTCCCGCTCCACCCGGAGAATGCTCTGGCGCTTCCGCTCGGCGGCAAGGGCATATTCCTGCCGCTGGGTCTTCAGCTCCAGATAGCGGGAATAGTTGGCTTCGTAGTGATAGAGCCGGCCCCGGTCCACCTCTGTGATATGGTTCACCACCCGCTCGAGGAAATAGCGGTCATGGGTGACCATGACGATGGCGCCCTTGAAGCGCCGCAGCCGCTCCTCCAGCCACAGGGTCATTTCCGCATCCAGATGGTTGGTGGGCTCGTCCAGCAGCAGTACGTCCGCCGGGGCAATGAGCGCCGCGGCCAGCGCCACGCGTTTGCGCTGCCCGCCGGAGAGAGTGCCCACCCGCTGCTCGCAGTTGCTGATGCCCAGCACGTTGAGCATGCTTCTGGCTTCATATTCATTGAGCTCCCGGAACTCGGGGGGATAGTGGGCAAAGAGCTGCTGCAGCACGGTGTTCTCTCCGTCCATATCAAAGTTCTGGGAGAGGTAGCTCAGCGATATGTTGGGGTCGCGGCTCACCCGCCCTGCGTCCGGCTCCAGCTGTCCGGCGAGGATGCGCAGGAAGGTGGACTTGCCGGTGCCGTTCACACCGATGATGCCCACCTTGTCACCGCCCTCCAGATAAAAGCTCACGTCCTCCAGCAAACGGCGGGAACCGAAATCCATGGTGATATGCTCGGCAGAGAGGTACATATTCTGTCTCCTTTATGTTTCAGCGGTTCAGCAGCTCCGTGGCCGTGGCCTCCAAAGCCTCATAGCTCTGTGCGCCCACGAGCCGGGCAAGAAGCTCCCCGTGCTCATCCAGAAACACGGTGGTGGGGATGTAGGCAGAGGCGAGAAACTCCAGCTC
>JAGHSH010000238.1 GCA_018065965.1 Candidatus Apopatocola equi | reverse complement strand
ACCTACCAGTTGGGCGTATCCGCGAACTCGCTGCAGGGATGTATTTCGGTAACTTCAAGCGGAGATCTGAAGATACGCGCCGCCTCTACCTGCGTGGTTGCGGCGGGGGATTACACCGTATATGCACATCTGAGATAAGAGGAGGGCGCGTATGACGAACTATCAGAAGAACACGGAGGACGGATACATTGTAAGCCTTGCGCGCGGCGTTTCTGCGGGAAACATCTCCGGGGAGGAATACGAAGAGATCCGCCGCGTGATAGCGGAATGCCCGAGAGCAGAGGAAGGCTTCGGCTGCAGGCTGAGAGAGGATCTGCGATGGGAGTTCTACCTGCTGCCGGAGCCGGAGGAGGAAGAGGCCGGGGAAGAGGATTATCTCGCCGAACTGAAGAGACTGGGAGTGAACACCGATGAAGAAGAATAAGCTCAGGGAGCGTGTGGAGGAGCACATGAACGAAACGGGCAGAGCCCTGCAGCTCCTGTGGGACAACATCAATCCGGGTCAGCGCAAACAGCTGGCCAAAAAAGCGGAGATAAAGGCTCTGCTGGAAAGGTACGGGGTGGAAGATGAGTAAGATCACGCAAGCCGTTGAGGTTGCCCGCCGCTGGGCGGCAGACCCGGCCCACGGCTACGACCAGACCAACCGATGGGGGCCGGACTATGACTGCAGCTCCTTTCTGATCTCCGTCTGGGAAGAAGTGGGCGTCGGCGTAAAAGGTTACGGAGCAACGTGGACAGGCAATATGCGGAGCGCCTTTCTCAAGGCCGGATTCACAGACGTGACGGACATCTGCGAGCTGAACATGGGCGCGGGACAGCAGTCGGGCGATATCCTCCTGAATGAGAGCTACCACACGGAAATGTACCTCGGGGACGGGATGCTGGTGGGCGCAGCGTCTAACGAGTTCGGCGGCATTACCGGCGGGCAGAGCGGCGATCAGACCGGCGGGGAGATCCGCATCCGGCCCTGGTACCGCTACTCCCACGGCTGGGACTGTGTGCTGCGCTACGGCGAAGAGACTGTGCCGACGACTTCTTCCAAAAAGGAAGATGAGACAGGAAGCTACACTGTGCAGAGCGGCGACAGCTGGTGGCGCATTGCCAAAAAGGTCTGGGGCAGCGGCGAGCTGATGTATGAGCTGGCGAGGCTCAACGGGAAAACCGTGGAGGATATGCTGCACCCGGGCATGGTGCTCCGGCTGCGGGGCGGAGAAGAGAAAAACGGAGAGGCTGCGGAGCGCGCAAGACTGGAGCGGGAGGCAGCCCTGCTGGGAGGGAGGATCCTATGGCCCTGACAGACAAGAAGATCACGGAATATGATGTGAGCAGCAAGGGTATACAGGGCGCACCGGACAAGCTCACGGGCACGGCGGCGGAGAACAAGCTGCTCTTTGACCGGCTCATCAGCGAGGCCGTGCGGGAAAAGTTCAATGCCCTCATCGACGAGCTGGTGACGGAGCTGGCCGGGAAAATGGCGGCACCGCAGACCGACGGCGCTGCGGGACAGTATCTGATGACGGACGGTGCGGGCGGGCGCAGCTGGAGCTCTCCCGCCGGTTCCGGCGATATGCAGAAATCCGTGTACGATGCCGACGGCGACGGCCGTGTGGACGAGGCGGAGACGGCGCTGGTCTGCAGCGGCAACGCCGCCACGGCAGCAAGGCTGCAGACGGCGCGGAGCATCAGCATTCAGGACAACGCCATAACGCCCCACGGCGGCTTCCCGGCCGCCTTTGACGGAAGCGGGAATATCAGCCTGCGTCTGCCGTCTACGATAGCAGCGGCGTTCATAGGGACGCTGACCGGCAACGTGACCGGCAATGTAACGGGCAATGTGGATGGCAACGCGAACACCGCGACAAGGCTGGCAGCGCCATTCAGAATCGCAGTGAGTGACGGAAGCCATGCCGGAGCCAGCCGCAATGTGGACGGCGGCGGAGACGTGACGCTGCCGCTGCCCAATACGATCCGGGCAGACCTGGAGTGCGGGAGGATCGTGCTGGATGAGAACAGCTGCGGCGACACGCTGCCGGCACCCGGCACGCCGGGACGGCTGTTCTTTCTGAGGGTGAGCGGATGAGCATTGACCTTTCGGAGCGAGTGAGCAGGTACAGCTGGGCCTTCTACAGCGGAGGGTGGCACAGGGTGCCGAACCCGACGGCGTACTATATCGGCGATGCGAGCATGGTCGAATACCGATTCACGACCGAGGTGCCGCTGCGGGAAGTGACGGTGGAGTTTAACACCTCGGGCACCGTGCATGACCCGCTGGCGCGGTATTCACCGGAGCAGCCTGCGAGAGCCCATGACACGGCGGGCTCCGAAATGACCGTGCGAAGCGGAGTGAATACGATCACGGTCACGGGCACGTTTCTGCCGGGGATAGAGTATTCGCTGTGGGTGTGGGGGACGAATGTGTGGACGGTCACGCTGGGGAGCAGGAAAGCGGCTTCCGGCGAGATCGGCGGTCTCGGGCACGTGGAGAACGGTGCGGCCTTTGAGAGCTATCTCCCCTATGAGGACACGGGGGCGGGCTGGGTGCAGCTCATCCCCTATGAGGACAACGGCGTGAGCTGGGCCGTTTTCGGATAAGGAGAGAATATGAACGATTTTTGCATCCCGGGCTATGACTATTCCACCCGGGAAATGCGGGAGGAAACGGTGGCGGGGCTCTTTGCCCGCGCCGTCAGCGCCCGCAGCGGCGTGGAGCGGGGATGGCAGCGCTGCAACGATTACTACAACTTCTCCCACGATGTGGGGCGGGAGCTGCGGGAGAGCGGACAGACGGAGGAGCTGAACTGGCTGCCCGCAGCCATGCCCGACGCATGGATCATCGTGGAGAGTCAGGTGGATCCCAATGTGCCGGAGCCCCAGTTCCACGGCAGGGATAACGATATGGACTCCCAAAAGGCCCGGCAGAGAGAATATGCCGTGCGCTACATTGCGGAAAATAACCGGCTGACGGATATGAACACCCGCAACGAGCGCCGACTGCTGAAATACGGCGACGCCTTCTGGAAGGCCTACTGGGACAGCGAGATGCGCTGCGGCATTCAGGAGGGAGATATCCGGATCCGGGACATTCCCGTGGACGCCATATATCCCGATCCCGCCGTGACAGACGGGTCGCTGCAGGACGGGCAGTATGTGGACTATGTATACCGCATCCACAAGGTGGCCTTTCTGCAGCGCTTCCGCAGAGATCTGGAAGCCCTGGGACTGGAAGCGGAGGACATCCTGAACCTCGAGAGCCGCAGGCACGGCGTATTTGATCTGGAAACGGCGCTGGATCGGGACGACGACACGGTGGAGGTGCTGGAGCACTGGTTCCGGCAGCCCGCAGAGCTGACGCTGGAGGGCGAGGTCATCCCGGAAGGCGCGGTGGGCTGCTGCATCCTCGCCGGGGGCCATGAGCTCCGCTACATCCCCAACTACTGGAAGCGTACCGCCCGGGAGTGCTCCCTCTTCCCCTTTGTCCATTACTGGAGGGTACAGGACGAGAACCGCTTCTGGAACAAGAGCGAGCTCTTTCCCGTACTGGAGCTCATTGACGCAGCGGATCGGAAGCTGGCCATGGGCATTCTGGGCGACGCCTACATGAGCAACGATATCATTCTGGTGGAGGAGGGCGCTCTCGCCGACGGCGAGGTGCTCACCAACGAGCCCGGCACGATCCTCCGCTGCAAGCCCAACCGCAGCAGTCAGATCCGCCGTCTGGGCGGCGTGCAGAGTCTGGCCAACGCGGCTGTGGGACTGGAATGGTACAAGGAGCAGATCGAACGCGCCAGCCGCTGCTATGAGATCAGCCGCGGCAAGGAGGCTGTGCGCACGAGTACGGCCAGCGGCCTTGCCATGCTCCGTACCGATGCGGAAAATCAGGAAAACATCAAGCGCTCCGACCGCAACCGGGGCTTTGAGAGACTCTATGAGCTGCTGGATGCGCTGGCGCTGGAATTTTTCGACGATGACAGAATGCTCTGGCTGGGAGCGGACGAGCGCAGCGGCCGGAAGGCCACGGCTTTCCGCTTCAACAGTCTGGAGCTGACAGAGCATATGGGCGAGCTGACGGACATGAACGGCAGGGTGGTGCGCGAGGGCTATGACTACTATCCCCGGGTGGATGTGACCATCACCGCCGGAGACAGCGTAATGCAGAGCAAGCAGGCCACGCTGGAGACGCTGCAGACCCTCTCGGCGGCTAACATTACCCCGGAGAACTGGAAGCTCTATGCCGCGCAGCTGGAGCTGCTGAACATCCCTGAAAAGCAGGAGATCATTGAGGAGTGGCGGGAGCGCTTTGCCCTGAACGTGCCCGCTGCGGAAACGGAGGAAACGATCATATGAGCACAGCCAGCTATATCGACAAAAACGGCGAAAAAAAGAGCGGCATCATTGCCGCTGAGGATGAGATCGGATATTGGGAGAAGCTGGAGAACCACTATAAGGATCTCTATGAATCTCAGGTGGAGAGCAACAACACCGCCGCCGCGGAAGCCACTGCCAGGACCCTCCGGCAGATCGGCGAGCAGATCGACGCATTGAATGAGAGCTTCCGGGAGAGCAACCGGGCGCTCTACCGGGGCTTTCGGGACGCCGGCAGAAAGCTGCCCCAGCAGCTGGCGGCTGCGGGCATTACCGGAGGGCTCAGCGAGAGCTCACAGCTGAAGCTCCGCAGCGGCTATGAGGAGAGTCTCGGCGAAGCGGAGAGAAGCCGCCGCAGCGCGGAGGCTGCCCTACGGCTCAAGGCTCTGGAGAGGGAGAGCGAGGAAAAGAACGCGGCAGAGAAAAAGAACGCGGAGGCGCTGAAAACCTACCAGAGCAATACGCTCTCGCTGACGAAGGAGCGCCGCAGCGCACTGGCCAAGGAGGCCGACGCCATGGCGGAGACCGGCGACTTCTCCCTGTATGCCGGGCTGGGCTACAGCAGCGAGGAGATCGCGGCCATGCGTTCGGCCTGGGAGGAGAAAAATCCCAAGCTGGCCATGGCCGTGGCAGCAAAAACCGAGAGCTACACCGCCGCTGAGGTGGCGCAGCTCTCGGCACATCTGGCCCAGTATTATCTGCAGGCGCTGGGATATTCGCTGAAAAACAGCGGCGTGTGGGATTCCGCCACGGAGAAGGCCTACAAGGCACACTTCGGCGTCCGCTCCGGCAGAAGATAACTCACTCCGTCTGTGCTCCGGCGGCCTTTCCGGCGTAGCTCTTCCGATACCAGAGCAGCGCCAGAAGGAACATGGGGATGGCAATGAACTGGGAGGTGGAGAGAGCGCCCACGCTGCCGCGGGGATCGTCCCGAAGGAACTCAATGAGGAAACGGCCCACGCTGTAGAGCATAAGGTAGACGGGCATGAGCAGCCCGTCCTTCGTCGAGCGGCGATCGACGCGCACCAGAATGAAAGCCAGCAGAAGGTCGGCGGCGGCGGAGAAGAGCTGGGTGGGCAGCAGGGGCACACCGGATGGGGCAAAGCTCCCCGC
>JAGHSH010000257.1 GCA_018065965.1 Candidatus Apopatocola equi | reverse complement strand
CCCTGAAGTTCATCCACCCCCGCACCGGGGAGAGCATGGCCTTCACCTCCCCGCTGCCCGATTATTTCACCGCCGCTCTCTCCCGGCTCGGCCCGGCAGAGAGCTGAACCCGCTTTCCACGATTCCTGATATTCTCTTTCCCGTTGCGGTTGTCGGAGGATTAAACTTGCTGTGTACCGAACATTAAAAAGAATATTTATAATCTCTTTCCCTCCGTGCGCGGATAGCATATAATTTTCAGGATATTACATTACAGTTTTAATGCGGCAAAGAGTATTCCTCTTCTGCCGTCTCCCCGAAACAGTATGAAAGAGGTGAAATGTGCAATGAGTGACATTGCCAAAACGGTGGGCAAGCGGCTGCGCGGATACCGTACTTCCATCGGCTTCAGTCAGGAGAAGCTGGCGGAAAAGGCCGGTCTTCACCCCACCTACATCGGTCAGGTCGAGCGCGGCGAAAAGAACCTGACCATCGAGAGTCTTGAAAAGATCACCAAGGCGCTGGAGATCCCCATGGCCAGCGTTTTTGAAAAGATTGAGGATCGGCGCGAGAGCAATTTCAGTCTGAAGGCCTATGACCTTCTTTCTCACAAGAACGCCGCGGAGCGTGAGAAGCTCTACAATATTCTTCTGGAGATCGATTCTCTGATCCAGAAGTGATCCCTCCCAGCTATGTCCCGGGCTCGCCCGGTCAGCACCTCTGCCCGTTTCGGCGCAGAGGTGTGTTTTTTTCCCTGCATTTCCGCCCCGCTTCTGTAGGAAAAACGAAAAAACTATTTATTTTTCCTATAGACATTCTTCGGCAAAGCGGATATAATACAAACGTAGTACTACATGATGGAAGGAGTAGCTCTGTGAACCGATCCAAGTACTATCTGGTAGAGGGAGATATGCTCCCCGAAATCTTTCTGAAGGTCGAGGACGCCAAGGAGCTGCTGCAGACCGGCGCCGCCGATACGGTGGCCGACGCCGTTGCACAGGTTGGGATCAGCCGCAGTGCCTTCTATAAATACAAAGACGCCATCTCTCCCTTTCAGGACATGAAGCGCGGTCACATTCTCACCTTCCATGTGCTTCTGCGGGACAAGCCCGGCGTGCTTTCCGCCGTACTGGGCGCCTTTGCCGACTGCGGCGCCAACATTCTGACCATCAATCAGAGCATTCCCGTAAACGGCGCTGCCAGCGTCACCGTTTCCGCCGAAACCTCCGGGATGTTCACCGACATGGAAACGCTGCTTCGCTCTCTCCGCGAGTCCGCCGGCGTGCTCAAGGCTGAGGTTATGGCCGGATAAGCTCTCCCGGCTTCGGACAGAATACCTGCAGTCTGCAGACTGTACCCTGAATACTTTTTCCAGCAGGAGGAAAAGACAATGGCTAAGTCCCGTTACAACGACGATTACGATTACGATTACGAGGAGGAGCCGAGCTCCGGCGGCAGCAAAGCCATGACCGGCTTTCTGGCCATCCTCGGCGTTCTTCTTCTGGCGCTGACGGTGCTCTGCGTGGTGCTCACCGGCAGACTTCGCCGGGCCGACGGCAGCATTGCCGATCTGCAGCAGCAGCTTGACGCCGCCAGAACCGTGACCTGGAATACGCCCGAGCCGGCTCCGGCCGACAACGGCACCGGAACTGACACCGGAACCGACACGGTGACCGTGCCCATTCCCTCTGCTCACCCTCAGGAGGCTACCCCCACGCCCGAACCCACGGCGACCCCCGAGCCCACGGCCACGCCCGCTCCCTCTCCCGCTCTCTCCGGCGGTCTGCCCAGCTGGATCACCGAGCAGGATATGGCAGGCATTACCCGCCGTCCCAAGGACGATGAGTGGTACGGCCAGCCCGGCAAGCTCTACGTTACCGCCACGCTGGGTCTGAATATGCGCTCCGGCACCCGCACCGACATCAATAACCTCATCACCCAGGTCAAGTACGGCAGCGAGGTCATGGTCTACGCCGCCTCCGGCAATATGCGCTTCGTGCAGGATCCCAAGGGTAACTTCGGCTGGGTCTCCAACACCTATCTGAGCAACGAGCTGCCCGCCGGTGTGGAAGTGATCCCCTTCGCGCCCACCTCCGCCGCACCCGCGGCCAGCCCCACGCCCGTATCCAGCCCCGAGCCCACCGTCACCCCGGAGAATAACAGGATCCCCGACGCCGAGGCGCCCCGGATCACCGGCTGAACCCGCTTACAATCACAAAGAGACTGTGCGAAAGACCTTTCACACAGTCTCTTTTTTCTCTATGGAAAGGACAGTCTTGCCATGCTTTGTTATTTCGCCCCCATGGAGGGGCTGACCGGCCCGGTCTTCCGGGAGGTACACCACGCCATGTTCCCGGGCACCGACCGCTACTACACGCCCTTTCTCGCCCCCACCCAGAACCATCAGTTCGCCGCCCGGGATCTGCGGGAGATCCTGCCCCCCGAGCGGAGCGGCGTCCCCACGGTGCCCCAGCTGCTGACCAAAAGCAGCGCGGACTTTCTCTGGGCAGAGGGGGAGCTGCGCTCTCTGGGCTTTGAGGAGGTCAATCTGAATCTGGGCTGCCCCTCCTCCACGGTGGTGGCCAAGGGGAAGGGCTCCGGCCTGCTGGGGGATCTCCCCCGGCTGGAGGAGCTGCTGGAGGGTATCTTTGCCGGCTGCGCCCTCCCCGTGAGTCTCAAAACCCGCATCGGGCTGAAGGACGCGGAGAGCTGGGAGCCGCTGCTGGCTCTCTATGACCGCTTTCCCGCGGCGGAGCTGATCATCCATCCCCGCACCCGCACGGAGCTTTACACCGGCAATATCCACGAGGACGCCTTTGCCCTGGCCTATGCTCGCTGCACCCTGCCCCTCTGCTTCAACGGGGAGATCCGCTCTGTCAGCCGCATCCGGCAGCTGGAGAACCGCTACCCGAAGCTGCACGCCGTCATGCTGGGGCGGGGGCTGGTGGCCAATCCCGCGCTGGTGCGCGAATACCGGGGCGGCGAGCCCCTGCGCAAAAGCGAGCTGCAGGCCTATCACGACGCTCTCTACACCGCCTATGCCGACAGGTTCGGGGCGCACAACGCCATGCACCGCATGAAGGAGGTGTGGATCTGCCTCCGCACCCTCTTCCCCGCCGCCGGACGCTGCAGCGACAAGATCGCCCGCAACAAGGACGCGGACGAGCTGCTGTACTGGGCAGGCAGAATCTTCGCCGAGTTCGACCCGGTGCTCTGAGCCCTTCAGCGTGCGCTCTGCCGCTGCTTCAGGGAAAGGTGGTCTGCGATCATGGCGATGAACTCCGAATTGGTGGGCTTGCCCTTGATCCCGGAGACCGTGTAGCCAAAGAAGCGCTGCAGCGTTTCCACATCGCCCCGATCCCACGCCACCTCGATGGCATGGCGGATGGCCCGCTCCACCCGGGAGGGAGTGGTGCCGTAGCGTCTGGCCACCTCGGGGTAGAGCACCTTGGTCACGGCGTTGATGATGTCCATATCCTCCACCGTCAGCAGGATGGCCTCCCGCAGGTACTGGTAGCCCTTGATGTGAGCCGGTACGCCGATCTCATGGATGATGTCCGTGACCAGCTCCTCCAGCTCCGCGCTTTTATCCGCCGGGGCGCTTACCGATACACGCAGGGGAGCGCTGCTGCGGCGGCCGAACTGCCGGATGCGCAGCAGCAGCTCGCTGAGCTCACAGGGCTTGCTGAGAAAATAGGTGCAGCCCGCCTCGGCCGCTTCCTGCACCACCCGCGCGGTCACAAAGCCCGTTGCCACCAGCGCCGCAGGCGGTCTGGGCAGCTCCTGCAGCCGCTGCAGGAGGCTGAGCCCGTCCAGCTTGCTGAGGATCAGCTCCGTGACCAGTACATCCGGCTCCTCCCGCACGCAAAGCTCCAGCGCCTCGCTGCCGTCGGCAGCCTCGCCCGCGCACTCCATATCCTCCTCCGAGCGCAGCGCCGTCAGCAGCGAACTGCGAAACTCCTCGTTGCCGTCAGCGATCAGCACACGAATCTTGCTTTCCATATCATTTCCTCCGGAAATTAAAGATTGATAACGGATCTCTGCTCTATCTTTCTCCCGTCTCCGTTGAACTGCGTCATAATCTATCATAAGGCAGGCGGATTGGCAACAAAAAGCAGGAGCCTTCTTTCGCGCCCGCAGCGCGGCTGCGCGGCTTCTTTCGCTCTTCTTCGACCGCCTTTTCCGTTCTTCCCCTCTCTGCCGCGATAGAGAGAGAAAAAATCCCCGCCTTTCCTGCTGAAAGGCGGGGATAAAGTTTTTATTCCGCTTTATTCCTCTTTTTTCCCGAAGAACTCCTCGAAGCAGTCGCGGAAGCTGTCGTCCTCGGAGGCGGAGGGAGAGGAGGGGTCGCTTTTGGCCACGCTCACCGCGGGGCTTTTGCCCTTCGGCTTTGCGCTGCCGCTCTTCGGCGCTCCGGCGGGTTTTTTCCCGGCTGTGCTTCTGGCCGGTTTCCTGACGCCGCTGCGCCCGTCGGCGCTCCGGCGGGGCTCACCTGCAGAGGATACCTTCGGCTTCACGGGGCGGGTGGCCTCCCCGTCCTCTCCGTACCAGGCGCGGACGTCCTCGTCCGCAGCCGCGATCTCTCTGGCGATACGGGCGTTGCTGACCCGCTTGAGGTAGGCTCCGCGGCGGTTGCGGTAGCGCACCACCACGAAAGCATAGAGGAAGATCAGCAGCATCAGGATCCAGAAGGCCCACTGCACAACGGGCTTATGGAGCGTGTCGGAGACCTGGGAGCGCATATACTGCACCCGGCTGAGCGCCACGTCGCTGCTGGCCACCAGCGCGGAGGTGCCCACGGTAACGCCGTCCTTGACAATGGAGATCTCGCCGAGCACCTGACCGGCGGAGATGGGAGCCTCCAGCTCCTTGCCGTTGGCCGCGGCGGTGATGGTGGGAACCTTCTGGTAGAGGGAGAGATCCTCATCGTTGGGCAGCAGCCGCACGATGGAGGAGCTGGGCCGCACGCTGACGCGGTCGGCGCCGTCGCCCATGGCAACAGGTACCTCGGTGATGATGTCGGTGGACTTGATGACCTCCCGGTAGCTCCAGTTGTCGAAGCCCCAGTCAAAGAGGGCGGCGCTGTCGGAGAAGTTGCAGTAGCGGTCGATGATCCCGTCGCCGTTGTCATCATAGGCGGGCGCCAGCAGCACGATGGAGAGCAGCTGCTCGTTGGCCACACCCTCCCGGGTGGCCAGAGCGGCCAGACAGTAGCCCGCGGCGGAGGTAAAGCCCGTCTTGATGCCGGCCGCGCCCTCATAGAGATAGTTGCCGGGATAGTGGTCGTTGGCGTTGATGAGGGCGTTGGTATTGTAGAGCTGCCGCTCGGCGGACAGGTTGGTGGGGTTCAGGGTGTGGGCGCGGGTGGAGCAGAGCTCCCGGAACACGCTGTGATCCACGCACTCCCGGGCGATGAGGGAGAGATCCCAGGCGGTGGTATAGTGGTTCTCGTTGGGCAGGCCGTGGGTGTTGGCAAAGTGGGTGCCGGTGCAGCCCAGCTCGGCGGCGCGCTGGTTCATGAGCGCCACGAAATTGTCCACGGTGCCGGAGATGTACATGGCAATGACATTGCAGGCCTCGTTGGCGGAGGAGAGCATGGCGCAATAGAGCAGATCCTCCAGCGTCATGGTCTCGCCCTGCAGGATATCGGCGGTGGAGCCGCTGGCGATCATGTCAAAATCAAAGCCCGGCTGGGCGGTGACCATGTTGCTCAGTGCGGCGGTGTCGCCGTTGGGCAGCGTCCGCTGCTCCTCCACGGCCTCGATGGCCAGCAGCACCGTCATCATCTTGGTCAGGGATGCGGGGTAGGCCCGGGAATCCGCGCCGCGGGAGTAGAGCACCGTGTCGGTGTTGGTCTCCAGCAGAATACAGTAGCCGCACTCCACCTTCGGCTCGTCCAGCGCGTAGCCCGTGGGAGCCAGTACGCCGAAAAGCAGGGCAAGCAGCAAAAATGTTGAAAGAAATCTGATTTTTTTCATTGTGAAACTCCGCAGGAAATGGTAATATAGTGTTAAGCGTACCCATTATAGAGTATCTGCTGGATTTTTGCAACAAAAATCCGACGGGAGAAACAATGGCAAAAACTGATAAGCTGCTTTTTCTGCTCTCGCTGGCGCTCCTCTGCCTGCTCTTCACGCTGAATCAGGGCAGCGCGGCGCTGGAGGAATCCCGGGGTTTGGCTCCCGCAGAGCCGGTGACGGTAGGAGAGGTGGATCTCAACACCGCCGACGCTGACACGCTCTGTCTGCTGCCCGGGGTAGGGCCGGCCGTGGCCGGGCGCATCATTGAGCGCCGGGAGAGCGTGGGCGAGTTTACCTGCGTGGAGGAGCTGCTGACCGTCAGCGGCATCGGAGAGGCCACGCTGGAGAGAATCTACGAATACATGGAGGACTGACACATGGAACATATCAAAGGGATCCGGGCGCTGATGAAGACTTCCGGTCTGGACGCGCTGCTGCTGACCGACCCCATTTCCTGCCGCTATGCCACCGGCTTTTACTTCACCGACGGCGCCGTGCTCGTCACGCCGGAGAAGAGCTGGCTGCTCACCGATTCCCGCTACACCGAGGCCGCCTCCCAGCAGGTGCGGGAGAGCGAGGTACGGAAGTTCACCACCGGTCATCCGCTCAGCGAGCTGGTGGGAACGCTGCTGGGCGGCTTCCGGGGCACACTGGCCGCCGAGGCCGACCGCATGAGTCACGCCGAGTGGGCCCGCTGGGAGCAGGAGCTCCGCTGCACCCTCCATCCCGCCGGAGCGCTCCTCAACGAGCTGCGCCGGAGCAAGGACAAGGATGAGCTGCACAGCATGATCGAGGCTCAGCGCATCGCCGAAAAGGCGCTGGATGACGTGCTGGGCATCCTCAGGCCCGGTCTGACCGAAAAAGAGGTCGCCGCAGAGCTCACCTACCGTATGCTCCGCTACGGCGGCGAGGAAAACAGCTTCGATCCCATCGTGGTCACCGGCGCCAAGAGCTCCATGCCCCACGGCGTGCCCGGGGACAACGTCATTCAGGACGGCGATTTCGTGACCATGGACTTCGGCACCAAGAAGGACGGCTACTGCTCCGACATGACCCGCACCGTGGCCGTGGGTCACGCCACCGAGGAGATGAAGAAGGTCTACGGCATCGTGTTGGAGGCCCAGCTGGCAGGCATTGCCGCCTCCCGCGCCGGGATCCCCGGCCGGGACATCGACGCCGCCGCCCGCAGGGTGATCGAGGAGGCCGGCTACGGCGAATACTTCGGCCACAGCTACGGCCACTCTCTGGGTCTGGAGATCCACGAAAGCCCCAGCGCCCGTCCCACCGAAAATACCCTGATGCCCGTGGGCGCGGTGGTCTCCGCCGAGCCCGGCATTTACCTGCCCGGCCGCTTCGGCGTGCGCATTGAGGACGTGGTCATTCTCGAGGAGAACGGCTGCACCAACATCACCAAAGCCCCCAAGGAGCTGCTCATCCTTTGAGCAGGCGGGAGCGCCGGATTCTCCGAAATGTGCGCCCGGGCTAAAAAAACTCTTGCATTTTGGGCTGTGATGGGATAAAATATTTCAGTCTAAAATTGGCTCAGTGTGTACAGAAACAAATTTTTATTAAAACAAGATACATTCAGGAGGACACATCTATGATTTCTGCCGGTGAATTCCGCAACGGCGTGACCTTTGAACTGGACGGTCAGGTCATGCAGGTCATCGAGTTCCAGCACGTGAAGCCCGGCAAGGGCGCCGCCTTTGTCCGCACCAAGTACAGGAACGTGATTACCGGCGCCGTGGTCGAGACCAGCTTCAACCCCACCGCCAAGTTTGAGAACGCCTTCGTCGAGCGCCGCACCATGGAGTACAGCTACAACGACGGCAACCTCTACTACTTCATGAACCCCGAGACCTACGAGCTCGAGCCCATCGACGAGAAGGTCATGCCCGCCTCCTTCAAGTTCGTCAAGGAAAACATGGAGTGCACCGTCTGCTCCTTCAAGGGCAAGGTGTTCGCCGTTGAGCCCCCCAACTTCGTGGAGCTGGAGGTCGCTCAGACCGATCCCGGCTTTGCCGGCAACACCGCCACCAACGTGACCAAGCCCGCCACCCTCGAGACCGGCGCCGAGATCAAGGTGCCTCTGTTCATCGGGCCCGGCGACCGCATCCGTGTTGACACCCGCTCCGGCGAGTATCTCGAGCGCGCCAAGTAAGTTTATCCGTTTTTTTCCATACACTTCACGAGGAGGTTTTCATCATGACCACATCCGAAAAGGTAGCTTATCTCAAGGGACTCTGCGAGGGCATGGAGCTGGGCGACAGCAAAGAGGGCAAGCTCTTTAAGGTCGTCATCGACATTCTGGAGGATATCACCGCCGATCTGGGCGACGTGCAGGATGCCGTGGAAGATCTGGCCGACTGCATGGACGAGCTGGGCGAGGATGTCAACGCACTGGAGGACGAGTATTACGAGCACCTCTGCGACGAAATGGACTGCGAGGAGTTCTGCGGCTGCACGGACGACTGCGACCACTGCGACTGCGAGGGCGACTGCGAGGACTGCGAGTGCGACGAGTGCTGCGACTATCTGGGCAATGATGACGAAGAGTACGAAGAAGACGACGTTTTCTACAACGTGGAGTGCCCGGGCTGCGGCTTCAATCTGACCGTTGACGAGAGCATTCTGGCCGCGGGTCACTTCGAGTGCCCCGAGTGCGGCGCCGTCATCGACTTCGACACCGCTGATGTGGAAGAGGTCGATTTCGAGGACGAGGACGACGAGGACTGAAATCCGCTGCATGCGAAAAAAGGAGCCGCAAGGCTCCTTTTTTCCATATGCCGTTCTCCCGGTGGGAACGGAACCATTATCTGCAAGAAGGAACGATATGACATATTCAAACGATACCATTGCCGCCATCGCTTCCGGCGGCGTTGTGGCGGCCATCGGCATTCTGCGCCTCTCCGGCCCGGATACCATCGCCGTCGTAGACCGGGTGTTCCGCCCCTCCAACGGCAAAACCATGGCGGAAACGCCCGACCGCAAGCTCCTCTACGGAGAGCTGTATGACGAGGACGGGGAGCTGCTGGATCTC
>JAGHSH010000157.1 GCA_018065965.1 Candidatus Apopatocola equi | reverse complement strand
CCGGACTTCGGCAGGAGGACACCATTGAAAACAACGAGAAAAAGAAAAAACGGCGCGGACTCTCCCCGTCGGCGTTGGCGGCCATGATCCTGCTGCTGCTCATTCTGGGCGCGGCCGGCGGCGGCCTGCTCTATCTGAACGCGGGGATGCAGGCGCTGGATACGGTTTACGAGGGCGTGAGCGTCAACGGCGTGGAGCTCTCCAACCTGACCCATGAGGAGACCCGGCGGGTGCTCACCGAGCTGGAGGAGGGCGCCTATCGGGATTATGCCGTCACCGTGAAGCTGCCCATGGACAGCACCCTCACCGTCCGGACAGAGGACGTGGGGCTGGAGCTGCATGTGGAGGACGCTGTGGAGTGCGCCTGGAGCTACGGCCGCAGCGGAAGCTGGCCGGAGCGGCTGCTGAGCTATGTGCGCCACCGCTATCTCCATCAGCGCGCAGAGCTGGAGGCGGCCACCAGCCGGACGCTTGATGAGGGCGCTCTCCGCTCCCTGGTCTCCGAAAGCGTGGCGGCGCTCAATGAAAAGCTCCTCCAGAGCAGCTACCGCATCGGCAAATACAGCGTGAACGTCGTCAAGGGCGCCTATGCCCTGCAGATCGACGAGGAACAGATCGTCGACACGCTCCGGGAGGCCATTCTGGAGGCTGACCCCACCCCCATCGTCTATCAGCAGGAGCTGCGGACCGACGAAAGCGTGGATCTGGAAAAGCTCTATGCCGAGCTGTACCGGGATTGCGTTTCCTCGGTCTATGACCCTGAGACCCAGCGGGCCACCCCCTCTCAGCGGGGACGCTCCTTCGATCTGGAGGCGGCCAGACAGCTATGGGCCGCCGCAGCCTACGGGGAGACCGTGGCCATTCCCCTTCTCTTCACCGAGCCGGAGCTGAGCGAGGACGAGCTGAACGCCATGCTCTTCCGGGATGTGCTGGGCGAAAAAAGCACCTCTCTGGCCGGCAGCACTCAGAACCGCATCAACAACGTTTCCAAGGCCTGTGAGAAGCTCTCCGCCGTAACTCTGCAGCCCGGCGAGACCTTCAGCTACAACGACTGTCTGGGGCAGCGCAATGCCGAAAACGGCTGGTGGACGGCCGGAGCCTATGTGGACGGGCAGGTGGTGGAGGAATACGGCGGCGGCATCTGTCAGGTCAGCAGCACGCTGTTCGTGGCCTGTCTGCTCTCCGACGTGCAGATCAACACCCGCAGCTGCCACTATTTCCCGGTGAGCTATCTCCCCGCCGGCTATGACGCCACCGTCAGCTGGGGCGGCCCGGAGTTCAGGTTCACCAACGATACCGACTATCCCATCCGTCTGCGCGCCTTTGTCAGCGGCGGCAGCGTGACCGTGCAGCTGCTGGGCACCGCCGCGGAGAAAAAGACCGTGGAGATCTGCTCCTCCAACATCGAGGAGGTGGAGGCCGAGGATAAGACCATGCTGGACGTGAACGGCAACGTGGTCACCGTGGGCTACCGGGTCACCATCTGGTGCAAGGTCTATGACGAAGCCGGAAACCTGATCAAGGGCGGCAACCGGGATTATCACAAATACTACTCCGTTTACAACTACCACCCCGAGGACATCGAGGCAAAGCTGGCGCGCAATCAGGAAACGCCCGTTTTCCCGGAGGGGGATATCTTCCCCGATGAGAGCGGCTGGTAAGGCGCGGCGGACATCCGAACAAAGGCAAAAAAATTATTCACATACAAGGAGAAGAAAGGCATGGAAAAGAAGACCTTCTATATCACCACACCGATCTACTACCCCTCAGACAAGCTGCACATCGGCCACACCTACTGCACCGTGGCCACCGACGCCATTGCCCGCTACAAGCGGCTGCAGGGCTATGATGTGATGTTCCTGACCGGCACCGACGAGCACGGCCAGAAGATCGAGGAAAAGGCGAAGGCTGCCGGCAAGACTCCCCAGCAGTTCGTGGATGACATCGTGATCGCTCCCGGCGGCATCAAGGATCTCTGGAAGCTCATGAACATCTCCAACGACCGCTTCATCCGCACCACCGACGACTACCACGTGGAGGCCATCCAGCGCATCTTCCGCAAGATGTATGACAAGGGCGACATCTATAAGGGCAAGTACACCGGCAAATACTGCACGCCCTGCGAGAGCTTTTGGACGGAGAGCCAGCTTGTGGACGGTAAGTGCCCGACTGCGGCCGGGAGGTTCACGAT
>JAGHSH010000023.1 GCA_018065965.1 Candidatus Apopatocola equi | reverse complement strand
CCCCCAGATCATGAAGCGCACCCTCTGGGAGACCTCCGGCCACTGGGATCACTACAAGGACAATATGTACACCACCGTCATAGACGAAGAGGACTTCGCCATCAAGCCCATGAAGTGCCCCGGCAGCATTCTGGTCTATGATCTGGAGCCCCATTCCCACCGTGGCCTGCCCCTGCGCTACGGCGAGCTGGGCACCGTTCACCGTCATGAGCTCTCCGGCGCACTCCACGGTATGTTCCGCGTCCGCTGCTTCACCCAGGACGATGCACACATCCTGCTGGCGCCCGAGCAGATCGAGAATGAGGTCATCCGCATCGCCCAGCTCTTCGACGAGGTCTATTCCCTCTTCGGCCTGCCCTACAAGATCGAGCTGAGCACCATGCCCGAGGATCACATCGGCACCCGCGAGGACTGGGAGAAGGCCGAGAGCACTCTGGCCAACGCCATTACCTCCATCGGCAAGACCTATGAGGTCAACCCCGGCGACGGCGCTTTCTACGGCCCCAAGCTGGACTTCCATATTCAGGACTCTCTGGGCCGTACCTGGCAGTGCGGCACCATCCAGCTGGACTACCAGCTCCCCGGCCGCTTCGATCTGGAGTACACCGGCGCGGACGGCGAGAAGCACACCCCCGTGATGATCCACCGGGTGGTCTTCGGCTCCATCGAGCGCTTCCTGGGCGTGATCACCGAGCACTTTGCCGGCGCCTTCCCCACCTGGCTGGCTCCCGTGCAGGTGCGCATCATGACCATCACCGACCGCGTGAATGACTACGCCAAGACCGTGGAGGAGAAGCTGGAGGCTGCGGGCATCCGCTGCGAGCTGGACATCCGCAACGAGAAGATCGGCAAGAAGATCGCCGAGGCCCGTACCCAGAAGCTGCCCTACCTGCTGGTCATCGGCGACAAGGAAGCCGAGAACGGTCAGGTCGCCGTCCGCTCCCGTCAGGGCGAGGAGGGTGCAGTGGACTTCAACGAGTTCCTCCGGCGCATCGTGAACGAAGTAGCCGAAAAGAAGGTGTAATTTCAAATAACAACACCCGGGCGCCTTTCGGTGTCCGGGTGTTGTTATTTGCTGCCATTGCGAGGAACGAAGCGACGTGGCAATCCGTGTCCCGTTGCTGACAACTACGATTTTTTCTCATCAGCGGCAGCGGAAGGATTCCCGGAGCGCATAGACACGCAGCAGTCACAGAGGCAGAAACTCAGATTTTCTGACGGCGGCATTTTGCCGCCGAGCCTCTGTTCTCTTCTCCACCGCCCAGCGGCGCTGATTCTCTTTCTGCCGAGAAAGAGAATGAGGGGGGCTGAACTCCGTTCCCCGCAGCGTGGGGAAAAACGGATTGCCGCACCGGTTCGCAATGACAGGGAGGATGGGGAGCGGCTCCCCGCCTTCCCCCTCTCTTGACGGCGTCTTTCCCCTGTGCTACACTGAACGCAGGAAACTGCAAAACGGAGAAGAATGCTATGGAAGAAATACTTCGCTCCGGCGCTGCCGAGCTGGGCATCCCCCTGCGGGAGGGCGCGGTGGAGCAGCTCATTGCCTACTGGCATATGCTGGAGGAAAAAAATAAGGTCATGAACCTGACCGCCATCAGCGGCGAGAGCGATTGCGCCCGCCTGCACTTTCTGGACTGCGGTGCTCTGCTCCGCAGCCGCAGCCTTGCGGGCAAGAGCCTCATCGACGTGGGCAGCGGCGCGGGCTTCCCGGGGCTGGTGCTGAAGATCCTGGAGCCGGAGCTGGAGCTTACCCTGCTGGATTCGCTGGGCAAGCGGGTGGAGTTCCAGAAGGAGGTCTGTGCGGCACTGGGTCTGGAGGTGCGCTGCCTGCATCAGCGGGCCGAGGAGTGCGCCGAGCTCTACGGCTGCTTCGACTTTGCCACTGCCCGGGCCGTTTCCCGGATGAATATGCTCTCGGAGCTCTGCCTGCCCTATGTGAAAAAGGGCGGTATGTTCCTGGCCATGAAGGGGCCTGAGCCGGAGGAGGAGCTGAACGAGGCGGGGAAAGCCATCCGCACGCTCGGCGGCGAGCTTGCCGGCGTGGAGAAATACACGCTCCCCGGCACCGATGCGGTACACAGCATCGTCTGCGTGAAAAAGACTGCCCCCACGCCGCCCCGATACCCCCGCAGCTGGGCGAAGATCAAAAAGAGCCCCTTGTGAAATTTTCGGTTGACTTTTTCTCCTTTTTAGGTTATCATGGTTTTGTTATCAGGAAAACGCATAACGATATGTGTTTTTTAACAAACAATAATCGGAGAGGAGATCAAGCATGCTTACCAAAAGACAGAATTTTCTTGAGACCATCCATGGCGGAAACCCCGACCGTTTCGTCAATCAGTATGAGTTTCTGAGCATGGTACGCGGAGACCCCATTTCCGCTCAGTCTGCCCGCCCCGTAAAGGGTCAGGGTCCCGTGGTGGACGCCTGGGGCGTGACCAAAAACTTCCCCGATAATGTGCCCGGCCCCTTCCCCGTGCATGATATGAGCACCGTGTGATCAAGGACATCGAACACTGGAAGGACGTTGTCCATATGCCCCGCACCGATTTCCCTGAGGAGGCATGGGCCGCCTATGAGGCCAACGCCGCTGCCGTGGACCGCAATGAATATTTCTGCACTGCCAGCGTTGCCCCCGGCATCTTCGAGCAGGTACACTATCTCATGAGCATCGATGAGGCTTTGCTGGCCTTCTACACCAACCCCGACGAGATGCATGAGCTCATTGATTACATTACCGACTATGAGCTGAAGCTGGCTGAGCAGCTGGTGAAGCACGCCCATCCCGACGCGCTCTTCCACCATGACGACTGGGGCTCCCACAATTCCTCCTTCATGTCCCCCGAGATGTTCGAGGAGTTCATCGTGCCCGCCTACAAGAAGGTCTACGGTTACTACAAGGAGCACGGCGTGGAGATCATCGTCCACCATTCCGACTCCTACGCTGCCAATCTGGTGCCCGCCATGATCGAAATGGGCATCGACGTGTTCCAGGGCTGCGTGACCACCAACGATGTGCCCGCACTGGTCAGGGAATACGGCGGCAAGATCAGCTTCATGGGCGACGTAAACAACGGCGTCTGCGATATCCCCACCTGGACTCCCGAGCTGATCGAGAGCGAGTTCCGCCGCGCCTGCGAGAACAACGGCAAGTACTACTTCATCCCCTGTCTGACTATGGGCGGCGCCATGAGTACCTATCCCGGCGTGTATGAATGCGCCACGGAGACCATCAACAAGCTCAGCAAAGAGATGTTCTGAGCAAAAATCTGAGACAGCCTGAGAGGGGCGGCGCAGCCGCCCCTCTTTTTACGGTGCCGTTTTCCGGACGCCATATTCCCGCATCTGATTGAAATATCCGCATTGAGTCGATTTTCTGCATTGACATTTTTGTCCGGCGGGTTTATGATAGTCCCATAAATGCATTTTATGAATAACAAAGGAGCGGACAAATATGCTTACCAAAAGACAGAATTTTCTTGAGACTATCCATGGCGGCAACCCCGACCGTTTCGTGAACCAGTATGAGTATCTGGGCATGATGGCCGGCGATCCCATCTCCGCCCAGAACAAGCGCCCCGTCAAGGGCGGCGAGCCCGTGGTGGACGCCTGGGGCGTGACCAAGAGCTTCCCCGCCAACGTTCCCGGCCCCTTCCCCGTGCATGATTATGAGCACCGCGTGATCAAGGCCATCGAGCACTGGCAGGACACCGTGAAGATGCCCCG
>JAGHSH010000017.1 GCA_018065965.1 Candidatus Apopatocola equi | reverse complement strand
CGACGGTACTCTTCTGCAGGCTGCGCAGCTTGTCAGAGACAGCGGCGTGCCTCTGCTGGGCGTGAATCTGGGGCACAAAGGCTTTTTGACGGAGTTTTCCGAGCGGGAGATCGAACTGCTGCCCTCGGCGCTGCTGGCGGGCTATTCCCTGCAGCCGCGGATGATGCTCCATGCGGAGCTCATCCGGAAGGGAGAGGCGATCCTATCCGGCGAGGCGCTCAACGATGTGACGGTGAACGGCATCGTCAACACCATCCGTCTTTCGGCCTGCGGAGACGGAGAACCTATCATGGAATTCGGCGGTGACGGCATCATCGTCGCTACCCCCACCGGCGCCACGGCCTACTCCCTCTCTGCCGGCGGGCCGCTGATGGAGCCCGATGCGGAAAATATCCTGATCACGCCCATCTGCGCTCACACCCTTACCGCCCGCTGCTTCGTCCTTTCGCCCCGGCGGAAGGTCACGGTGCGCCTTGTGGATCTGGGAGAGCGCAAGGCAGTTTTCTCCATTGACGGCAGCGAGCCCGTCGCGCTGCAGGACGGCGATGTGATCTGCGTGGAGCGCAGTCCCTACACGGTTCAGATGGCCAAGCTGCCCGGCAAGGGCTTTTATGAGACCGTATATGAAAAACTAAGTGACCGCTGAGAACGGTTCACAGAGATAAGAGGTGTTCCCTATGAAATCCAACCGTCAGGCTATGATCCTCGAGCTGATCGCTCAGCAGGATATTGAAACCCAGAACCAGATGATGGAGGCGCTGCGGGAGCGGGGGATCCGCAGCACGCAGGCCACCCTTTCCCGGGACATTAAGGAGCTGCGCCTGGTCAAGGAGCTTTCTCCCAACGGCGTTTACCGCTATGCGGCGGCTTCCCGGGATGAGCTCTCGGACTATGATGTGCGTCTGCAGAAGATCTTCCGGGAGAGCGTCATTTCTTATGCTGCAGCGCAGAATCTGGTGGTTCTGCGTACCCTGCCCGGCCTTGCCAACGCCGCAGCCTCTGCCCTGGACAACATGAATGTTCCCGAGCTGGTGGGCACGCTGGCCGGTGATGACACAGTGTTTCTGGCCATGCATACCACCGCTGCTGCGGAGGCGTTCTGTCTGGAAATCGAGGCTATGCTCTGATGCTCAGAAGTCTTCATATCGAGAATATCGCGGTCATTGAGCGGGCTGATATCGAGTTTTCACAGGGGCTGAATGTTCTCACCGGTGAGACCGGCGCGGGCAAATCCATTGTGATCGATTCGATTCAGGCTGTGCTGGGCGGCAGGACTACCCGGGAGCTGGTTCGTACCGGCGCGGAGAAGGCCTCTGTTTCTGCGGTCTTTGACGGCGAGAGAGCGGCGGAATGGTGCCGGGAGAATGAGATCGAGGAGGAAGAGGAGCTGCTCCTGCAGCGGCGTATTACCGCCGAGGGGAAGTCCTCCTGCCGTGTGAACGGTCAGGTCGTGAGTGTTTCCCAGCTCAGGGAGCTGGGCGCTTTGCTCATTGATATCCACGGTCAGAAGGACGGCCGCCAGCTTATGGACGAGCGGCTCCATCTGGGCTAACTGGATCGCTTCGGCGTGGAAGAGTCGGTACTGGAGCGGTTCCGGAGCGATTACGCTGAGGTGGTGCGCCTCCGCCGGGAGGAGAGCCGTCTGCAGCTGGACGAAGCGGAAAAGCTCCGGCTGGAGGACACGCTGAACTACCGCATTGCCGAGCTGGAAAAGGCTTCACTGCGGCCGGGCGAGGAGCAGGAGCTCAGCGACCGCCGCGACCTCCTGCGCAACAGCGAAAAGCTCACCGAGCAGCTGGATACGGCCTACGCCACCCTCTATGAGGGGGATGAGAGCGCTGTGCCGCTCTGCGACGAGGCAGAGTATGCCGCCAACCGTGCCGTTGCCTGGTGCCCGGAGCTGCAGAAGGCAGCCGAGGAGCTGCGGGAGGCGTCCATGCTGCTGCGGGACGCTGCGGAGCTGATCCGGGAGAAGAGGGGAGAGCTGGACTTCTCCCCAGAGGAATATGATCGGCTGGAGAGCCGTCTGAGCCTGCTGCGTCGGCTGGAGAGAAAGTACCAGCGGGACGAAGCCGGGCTCATTGCGCTGCTGGAGGAGGACAGAGACCGCCTGCAGGAGCTGAGCTATGCGGACGAGACACTTGCGAAGATCCGAAAGGAGCTCAGCGCAGCGGAAAAGCGCGCCCGCAGCTCCGCGGAAAAGCTGTCTCTCGCGCGCCGTGAGGCAGGCGCAAGGCTGGAGCAGCGGGTAGTGCAGGAGCTGCGGGAGCTGAATATGCCCTCTGTGCGCTTCCTCGCCGAGTTTACGCCTGTTTCTGCCGCCTGCGGCTTTGATGCCAACGGCGCCGACTCCGTGCGCTTTATCATGTCCGCCAATGCCGGCGAAACGCCCGGCCCCATCAGCCGCATTGCCAGCGGCGGCGAGCTTTCCCGCATCATGCTGGCACTGAAGAACGTTTTTGCTCAGCGGGATGCCATCCCCACCCAGATCTTTGACGAGGTGGACACGGGTGTGTCCGGCCTTGCGGCACAGAAGGTGGGGGAGAAGCTCTCTGAGCTTTCCGCCACCAAGCAGGTGCTCTGTGTGACCCATCTGCCCCAGATCGCTGCCATGGCCGACACACAGCTGCGGGTGGAAAAACGGGAGCGGGACGGACGTACCTACACCGAGCTTGTGGAGCTGGACAGGCAGGGACGTATGGAGGAGCTTTCCCGGCTCACCGGCAACGGTGAGCTCAGCGAGGCACTGCTGCAGAGCGCGGGCGAAATGCTGGAGCGTGCGGCGGAATTCAAGGCGGCTGCCCGGCAGCGTCAGAATTCCATGCACTAAGGACAAATGAAAGATTTTGCTTGACATTTCTGCTGCCATTGAGTAGTATAGGCTCTGTCAATGCGATGAAGCGGAACAGTAGACGTCACACCTTCGCACAGAGAAGCCCCGTTGTGCTGAGAGGGGCAGGAAGACGGCGTTGAATACACCGCGGAGCAGACACCCGAACGGTTTTTCCCAAGACCCTGTAGGCGTGTCCGGGTGCGCCCGATACAGCGTGTACCGTGCAGCAGCACGGTCGTGAGGCCGCTTGGCGGCAAAACCAGAGGTGGTACCGCGTTTTCAACGCCCTCTGTCCCTTTTCGGGGACGGAGGGCGTTTTTGATCCTGTAATTCAAAACAAGATATAAAAGGAGATTCAACATGCAGATTTATGAAGAGCTTCAGGCCCGCGGCCTGATTGCCCAGGTCACCAATGAGGATGAGATCCGCGAGATGGTCAACGCCGGCAAAGCCCGCTTTTACATCGGCTTTGACTGCACTGCAGACAGCCTTACCGCCGGTCACTTCATGGCGCTGACGCTGATGAAGCGCCTGCAGATGGCCGGAAACCAGCCCATCGTGCTCATCGGCGGCGGCACCACCATGATCGGCGACCCCTCCGGTCGTACCGATATGCGCAAGATGCTCACCCGCGAGGACATTGACTACAATGCAGAGTGCTTCCGCCGTCAGATGGAACGCTTTATCGAGTTCGGCGAGGGCAAGGCCATCATGGTCAACAATGCCGACTGGCTGCTGGGACTGAATTATGTCAACCTTCTCCGGGAAGTCGGCGCCTGCTTCAGCGTGAATAATATGCTCCGGGCGGAGTGCTATAAGCATCGCATGGAGAAGGGTCTGAGCTTCTTTGAGTTCAACTACATGATCATGCAGTCCTACGATTTTTACTACCTGTTCCAGAAGTACGGCTGCAATATGCAGTTCGGCGGCGATGACCAGTGGAGCAATATGCTCGGCGGCACGGAGCTGATCCGCAAGAAGCTGGGACAGGACGCCCATGCCATGACCATCACCCTGCTCACCGACTCCCAGGGCAAGAAGATGGGCAAGACTGCCGGCAACGCCGTGTGGCTGGATCCCAACAAGACCTCTCCTTATGATTTCTACCAGTACTGGCGCAATGTGGATGACGCGGACGTGATGAAGTGCATCCGTATGCTCACCTTCCTGCCCATGGAGCAGATTGAGGAGATGTCCGGTTGGAAGGATCAGAAGATCAACGAGGCCAAAGAGATCCTTGCCTTTGAGCTGACGAAGATGGTTCACGGGGAAGAAGAAGCCAATGCGGCCCAGAGCAAGGCCCGCGCCGTGTTCAGCGGCAGCACCGAAAACGCCCCTGAGGTGGAGATCGCCGAGAGTGCTCTGACGGACGGCAAGGCCGATATCAAGGCTCTGCTGGTGCTGGCTGGTCTCTGCAGCTCCAACAGCGACGCCCGCCGCAACATTCAGCAGGGCGGCGTCCGCGTAGGCGATGAGAAGGTCAGTGATATCAACCTGAGCTTCACCGCCGAGCAGCTCAAGGCGGGCGTGGTGCTGCGCCGGGGCAACAAGAACATCAAGCGCGTGGTACTGCGCGGATGAGCGGGTATATCTGCGGCATCGGCGGGGCAAATGTGGATTTCTCCCTCCGCAGCTTCGCTCCCGTGATCCTTCGGGACTCCAATCCCGGCGCGTGCTGCATTTCCGCCGGAGGAGTGACCCGGAACATTCTGGAGAATCTGGTGCTCATGGGCGAGAGCTGTGAGCTGATCTCCGTCTTCGGCGACGATCTTTTCGGGAACTATCTGCGGGAAGAGTGTGCCGAACAGGGCATCGGTACCTCCCACTCGCTTCTTTGCCCGGGGAAATCCACGACCTGCTATATCTCCATGAATGACGATGCGGGAGATATGCTGCTGGGCATGAGTGATAAGCGCCTGCTCTCTGAGCTGACGCCGGAGCGGCTGGCAGAACGGCTGGAGCTGCTCCGCGGAGCACGGGCGGTGGTGCTGGATCCCAATCTGCCGGCGGGAGCTCTGGAATATCTCTGCTCGGGCGTGCTTGCCGGTGTAAAGCTCTATGCCGACCCGGTTTCCACGACCTATGCCAAAAAGCTCCTCAGTGTGGCGGGCGTGTTCCACTGCATCAAGCCCAACCGCATGGAGCTTGCGGCCATCACCGGCCGCGAGACCGACACGGACGCCGGACTGGAGGCCGCTGCCGATATCCTTCTGGAGCGCGGCTGTCAGGAGGTGGCGGTGAGTCTGGGGGAGAAGGGCTGCTACTGGGCAGATCGCCGGGACAACCGCTTCTATGTCTCCCAGTCCCCGATCACCCATATGGCCAATGCCACCGGCGCGGGCGATGCATTCATTGCCGGGCTGATCCACGGCGAGTGCGTGGGGCTCATCCCCGCCTCTGCGTGGATATGGCGCTCTCTGCCGGACGGCTCGCCTGCCTTAGTGAGG
>JAGHSH010000044.1 GCA_018065965.1 Candidatus Apopatocola equi | reverse complement strand
AGGTATACATGGAGCCGCTGACGCCGGAGTATCTCTCCCGGATCTGCCGCATGGAGCGCCCTGACGCCATCGTGCCCGGCATCGGCGGACAGACCGGCCTCAATCTGGCCATGGAGCTGAGCAGGCGCGGCGTGCTGCAGGAGTGCGGCATCGAGCTGCTGGGCACCGGCGCCCGCAGCATTGAGGCTGCCGAGGACCGGGAGCTGTTTAAGGAGCTCTGCGAGAGCATCGGCGAGCCGGTAATTCCCTCCGAGATCACCTACAGCGTGGAGGAGGCCGTGGCAGCCGCTGAGCGCATCGGCTATCCCGTGATCCTCCGCCCCGCCTTTACCCTCGGCGGCACCGGCGGCGGCTTTGCCAACAACGAGCAGGAGCTGACGGAGATCATGCGCAATGCGCTGGTCATCTCCCCCGTCCATCAGGTGCTGGTGGAAAAGAGCGTAAAGGGCTATAAGGAGATCGAGTTTGAGGTCATGCGTGACGGCGCTGACACTGCCATCACCATCTGCTCCATGGAAAACGTGGATCCTGTGGGCATCCACACCGGCGACTCCATCGTGGTGGCTCCCACACAGACGCTGGCGGAGCGGGAATATACCATGCTCCGGGACGCGGCCCTGCGACTCATCCGGGCGCTGAAGGTCAAGGGCGGCTGCAATGTGCAGTTTGCGCTGGATCCGCATTCCTTCCGCTATTTCGTGATCGAAGTCAATCCCCGGGTGTCCCGTTCCTCCGCTCTTGCCTCCAAGGCCAGCGGTTATCCCATTGCCCGCGTGACGGCCAAGATCGCCGTGGGCATGAATCTGGAGGAGATCATGCTCGCCTCCGCTCCCGCCTGCTTTGAGCCGACGCTGGATTATGTGGTGCTGAAAATGCCCCGCTTCCCCTTTGATAAGTTCCCCGACGCCGACAACCGGCTCGGAACCCAGATGAAGGCCACCGGCGAGGTCATGAGCATCGGTGCCACCATTGAAGAGGCGCTCCTCAAGTCCATCCGTTCTCTGGAGGAAGGCAAGAACCATATCCACATGGAAAAGTTCGACTCCGACCACATGACTATGGAGGAGCTGCTGGACTATATCAAAGAGGGAACGCAGGATCGGCTTTACGCCATCTCCCAGCTGATGTGGATGGGCGTGGATCACAGCCGCATCTGCGATGTGACCCAGATCGATATGTTCTTCCTGGACAAGATCAAGAACATTGTGGATCTGGAGAAGGAGATGGAGGGAAAAACGCCCTGTGCGGAACTGCTCCGGACAGCCAAGCAGCTGGGCTTCTCCGACAGCTATGTGGCCGAGCTATGGAACATGAGCGAGGATGAGGTCTATGCGCTGCGGAAGAAGGAAAAGATCGCTCCGGTCTATAAGATGATCGACTCCTGCGCCGGTACCCGCAAGAGCTATGTCCCCTATTTCTACTCCACCTACGCACTGGAGAACGAGAGCGTCCCCTCCGACAAGCCCAAGGTCATCGTGCTGGGCTCCGGCCCCATCCGCATCGGTCAGGGCGTGGAATTTGACTTCTCCACCGTACACGCGCTCTCCACCATCCGCAAGGCCGGATATGAAGCCATTGTCATCAATAACAATCCCGAAACCGTTTCCACCGACTACACCACGGCGGACAAGCTCTACTTTGAGCCGCTGACGGTGGAGGATGTGATGAACATCGTCGAGCTGGAAAAGCCTCTGGGCGTGATCTGCTCGCTGGGCGGACAGACCGCCGTCAATCTGGCCGACGCCCTCAGCAAGAAGGGCGTGAAGATCATCGGCACCGGCGTGGAGGCCATCGACCGGGCCGAGGATCGGGATCTGTTCAACGAGCTTGTGCTGCAGCTGGATATCCCCCACCCCATGGGAGAGGCCGTGACCGATCTGGAAAGCGGCGTGGAGGCTGCTGCGCGCATCGGCTATCCGCTGCTGGTACGTCCCAGCTTTGTGCTGGGCGGCCGTGCCATGGAGATCGTTGCCAATGAGGAGATGCTCCGGCACTACCTGAAAAACGCCGTGGCCGTGGACGAGGATCGCCCTGTGCTCATCGACAAGTATGTGATGGGCAAGGAAGTGGAGGTCGACGCGATCTGTGACGGTCAGGAGGTCTTTATCCCGGGCATCATGGAGCTGGTGGAACGCACCGGCGTACACTCCGGCGACTCGACCAGTGTCTACCCGCCCTTCTCCCTCTCCGACCGGGTCAAGGACACGATCGCCGCTTACACCACAAAATTGGGTCTTGGTGTCGGAATCGTGGGATTATTTAACAT
>JAGHSH010000103.1 GCA_018065965.1 Candidatus Apopatocola equi | reverse complement strand
CATAAAACAGAACCGTCCCCGTTTATGAGTTTCAATTAGTATCCCACTGCTTTTGCAGCATACTGCGCCTGAGATTCAGAGAATCCTTCGTAAATAAGCTGTGCAATCAACTCTTTTCTGGAAAAAGGCATGACTGACAGGTAAGTCTCCGCAGATTTTTTGGCCTGCTCATTCCAGTTAACGGACAGACTGTCAACTGCAGCCACAGCTGTTTTATTGCTGTAGCCTTCAAACTCAAGCTGCCCAATAAGACCGCTTCGTGAAAAAGCCATAAATGAAAGATAGTTCTTAGCCGACTGGATGGCGTTCTTTTCTTCCAGAGAGTACCCTGCTTTCCCGCCGCTTTTGCCTGATGACGGTGCATAAGAAACAGAGGCCGTCTTTGCATACGCTTCTCTTAATAAGTCTCCATCCAATTCCAGAACCATAATGTCAAATTCTGTAATTCCATACTCAGCTGCAACTTCGCTGAGGATTTTTTCCTCCTCTTTCTCGGATACATTCCCGCCGAGACTATCTTCCTTTCTAATTACAGAGACCAGAATATCAATTTTATCGTTCCGGGAAAGGTGGGTGAATGTACTTGATGTATCCGTCCTGCTGGTTTCCTCTGCGCTTCCCTGCTGATCGGATAAATCTCTATCCTCAAATTCATGTTGATTTATATAGTCATCTATGAAGTCGCTGTATTCTCCTTCAAAGGGTACTTCCACACGCCCCATATTCACTTTGTACTCCTCATATTCACTCTCGTTTTGATTGACGTTTTCGTAGGAGTAGAGGTGCAAATATCCTTTTGAGAAATAGTAATAATTCGCTATCTTGGTATTATCCGGGTATGAATTTGCAAGATCCTCAAGTCTTTTTACTCTAATGATGTTTTCCCCTTTCTTCATTTTTTCCAGATTCGAGCCAAAGATCGAGGCAGCTTCCTCCTCCGCTCTTGCTTCCATTTCCTCTGTGCTTTCTACTTTTGTTTTTTCTTGGTAGCTATCTTGTTTCCTATCGTTTCCGCAAGCACAAAGCAACAGAGTCAGGAGCAGTGCAAGTGCAGCGCATTTTTTGATCTTCATTTTTCTCCCCCTAATATTGATGATACTTCATATTATATACCAAATTGGGATATTATGATTATACCAAAACGGTATTTTAATGTCAAGGGGTGATTGACATTAAAACACGTCTGAAGGAACTCAGAGAGAAACGGGGCTATACACAGCTGAAGGTCGCCATGGATCTGAGCCTGAACCAGAACAGTGTCAGCAGATATGAAAACGGGGAGCGGGAAGCGGATTACCTCATGTTAATCGCTTTCGCGGACTACTACGGCGTTTCTGTTGACTATATTCTGTACCGCACCGATAATCCGAAGCTGAACAAGTAATAAACGGGGACGGTTCTGTTTTATGAAAAGTCATAAAACAGAACCGTCCCCGTTTATGAGTTTATGGGCTTCAGTGAGTACCCGTCGGGCCTGCTCGCTGACCTTTTCGCTGCTCTCGGGCAGATCCAGCGCCAGATACTGATCCACGATATCCAGCACCGTTTCGTCCCGGAGGATCATGGAGATCTCAATGCGGCGGTTGGCCGAGCGTCCCTCCTCTGTATCGTTGCTCCGGACCGGTCGGGTCGCGCCGTAGCCGGCTGCGCAGAAATAGCCCGCGTCATCCTTCAGCTTCCCGTTCTTTCCGTTCAGCAGGTAATTCAGCACGGCGTTGGCCCGGTCGGTGGAGAGCTCCCGGTTGACCTCACCGGTGCCGGTGCTGTCGGTATGGCCGGAGATGACGATGCTGTCTACATAGCGGGCGTTCTCCTCGTCGCTGAGAAAATCGGCAAACACGTCGATCAGCTCGTTAAGCACCTTCTGGCTGCCGCCCCGAATCTCCGCAGAGCCCAAGTCAAAGAGGATGCCCTCGCTGAGGATAATGTTTCCGTTCTCGCCGATGCTGACCTTGCCCGCATCGCCCATCACGTCGGCAATGCTTGCGCGGATCTGCTCCAGAATGGACAGGCGCAGTACGGCGATGGTCTGCATCTGATCCCGCATGGCCACGATCTCCTCGTTGGCGTCCTTCAGATAGCGGGCCTGATCGCCGATGAGCTTCTGCTGGGAGGCGATGGTCTCGGTCTGCTCATCGATCTTCAGGGAATAGCCCGCGATCTCCTCCTGCTGCAGATCCAGCTTGAGCTGTGCCCGATCCAGTTCCCCCGTAAGGGAGCCGAGCTTCTTTCCCGCGTCCCCCATCTCCGAGAGGGTGAGCGCAAGCTCCTCCCGGGTGCTCTCCAGCAGCTTCTGGGTGCTCTGGAGATCGTTGCCGGTAATGAGATTCTGAATATAGGAGAGCAGCATCAGGAAAAACAGGATGAGCGCCAGCGCGGACATCATATCCGCGTAGGACGGCCAGAAGCCCTGCTCCCCCGCGCTCTCCGGGGTGCGTCCCCTGTATCCGGCTCTCTTCATTTTTCGACCCTTCTCTCTGCGTTCCGAAGAGCCGCCACCAGATCGCGGATGCACACATCCATACGCTCCACCGTGCCGCGCAGATTGTAATTGAACTCCGAGAAGTCCCGGACGCCTTCATTGAAGCTGCCCACGGTCTTTTCAAAGGCTCCCAGCTGCTCCCGGGTCTCCCCGGCGGTGCGCACCAGTCCCTCCGTGGCGCCGACCAGAGCCTTTTCCACGGCAGTGCCGGTCTGCTCCAGGGCGGAGATGAGACGCCGGAGCTGCGTCACCTCGTCGCTGCTGCTGCTATTGGGCAGAGTGGGAGCGATGCTGTGATCCAGCCAGAGCTCCAGAGCCGTTTCCATGCGCTCCCGCTCATTCTGGGGCGAGAAAACGGCACGCAGCAGCGTCAGCAGGATGGAGCAGGCCACGCCCACCAGAGAGGTATAGAAGGCCACGCCCATGCCGGAGAGGGCGGACATCAGTCCCCCGCCCACGCTGTCAAGCACGCTGAGCCACTCGGCGGTGTTGCTGTAGCTGATGAGCTCAGTCAGAGACGACACGGACAGGCTCAGACCCAGGAAGGTGCCGAAAAGGCCCAGCGTCACGAACAGGGATACCGCATTACTCAGAAAACGCTCGCACAGCAGCAGTCCGCCCAGCTTCACGTTCACGGCGTTGGCGATGAGCGCCGGTGTGTTCACGTCCTCGCCGTACTGCCTGTAGGCTTCGGCGTACTCATTGACGGTATAGCGCAGGAATTCGTTGTCCTTGCGGAGATTGCCGCCCACCATGTCCGTCAGGCGGCGGTAGCGTCCCCAGGTGCGCAGCAGCAGCACCAGAGCAGAGACAAACAAAATCAGAATGACGGCCACCACCGCCAGACCGGCGGCAGGCATATTTTTCCAGCTGCTCACTTTTTAACCCTCCCGAATCGATAAATAGCGACATGAAGCGTAGCGGATTCCGTCGAAGAAGTCAAGAACGGGTTTGTAAATTCTTTGTGATATTTTTCCGCCGCCTCTGCCCGTCCGATGGGCTGAAGGCAGCAAAAAGGCTCCCCGGCAGGGGAGCCTTTGCCATATCAGTGTGCGGGGATGTCGCTCAGCAGCTTTTCCACGTCCTCTTTCTTCGTGGCCCAGCTGGTGCAGATGCGGATGCAGCGGTGGTCGGCGTCCGTGGGGCCGTTGTCGCTGAACACAAAGCGCTCCGAAAGCTTTTCCACCAGCCCATTGGGGAAGATGGGGAACTGCTGGTTGGTGCAGGAATCATAGAGGAAGGAGTAGCCCTTGCGCGTCAGATCCTCCTTCACCATCATGGCAAGCTCATTCTCCCGGCGGCCGATCTCCAGATACAGCCCGTCCCGGAGCAGCTCCCGGAACTGCACGCCCAGCAGGCGGCCCTTGGCCAGCATGCCGCCGTTCTGCTTGAGAATATAGCGGAAGTCCCGGTTCAGGCTCTCGCTGCGGATCACGAGCACCTCGCCGAAGAGGCAGCCCAGCTTGGTGCCGCCGATGGTAAAGGCGTCGCAGACGGAGGCGAGGAAGGCATAGTCATAATCCACCTGCTCACAGCACAGTGCGCTGCCCAGGCGGGCGCCGTCCATGTAGAGGAGGAGACCCCAGCGGTCGCAGACCGCCCGGAGGTCAAGGAGCTCCGGGCGGGTGTAGACCGTGCCCCACTCGCTGGGGTTGGAGCAGAAGATCATGCCCGGCTGCACCGTATGCTCGGCAGTCGCGCTGACAAAATGCTCGGCGCAGTATTCATCCACGCCCCGGGCGGTGAGTCTGGCGTCCACGGCGGGGAGCGTGAGCACCTTGTGGCCGGTGGCCTCGATGGCGCCGCTCTCATGGGTGGCGATGTGTCCGCAGTCTGCCGCCAGAACGCCCTGATGGGGACGCAGCGCCGCAGCGATCACGGTCTTGTTCACCTGTGTGCCGCCCACCAGAAAGTGGACGCTGACCTTTGTTCCGCCGCAGAGGTTCTGCACGATGGAGCGTGCCTCCTCGCAGATCTCATCGGTGCCGTAGCCCACGGTCTGCATCTCGTTGCTCTCGCAGAGTGCCTGAAGCAGCCTTGGGTGGCAGCCCTCCAGATAGTCGGACTCAAAATGGATCATGGTTTTTCTCCTTCTTTCACGGTATTACTTTTTTTCGCAGTGTAACACAGCAGAGTCTCTTTTTGCAATGGGAATTGCAAAAGGAGGAAAAATTTGCTATACTGTCCACGAAAGGTGGGATATACTTGAACGATCTTCTGTACAAAAGTACTTTTGCTGTTGACGCGGCGGACTGCGATATGTTCGGCCGTCTCCGTCCGTCGATCATGCTCAGGCTGATGCAGGGCGCGGGCTGGGCGCATGCGGACGCACTGGGTCTGGGCAACGATGCGGTGTGGAGCCGGGGGCTGCTGTGGGTCATCGGCCGCACGGTGGCCGAAATCGACCGTCTGCCCCGCGCAGACGAGCAGATCACGCTCTGCACCTGGCCGGGACAGCAGCGCAGGGTCTTTCTCCCCCGCTCCTTTGAGATCGCGGACGCGGAAGGACGCTCCCTGATCCGGGCCAAGAGCATCTATCTGATGATGGACAGGGAAAGCCGCCACACGGTCACTCCTCAGAGCGTGGGACTGGACGTTCCCGGGGCCTGTGAGCGGGCGGAGCTGCCCGACCCCCCCTCCCGGGTACCGTTTCCCGGCAGCCTTGATGGCAGCGAGTCCCGCCGGGCGACCTACAGTGAGCTGGACATCAACGGGCATCTGAACAACACCCATTATCTCAGCTGGGGCGAGGATCTGCTGAGCGTGGACTACCACCGCGCCCATGCCCTCCGCTCTCTCTGGGTGGAGTACCGCCGGGAGGTGCGGCCGGAGAATGAGGTCGGGATGAGTTGGACGCTGCAGGACGATACGCTCTATGTGAAGGGCGGGGAATTCTTCAACATGAAGCTCGGCTACAGGGAGATCTGAGCCTCACACGTTCTCCCCGAAATATTTCTCCGCAAACTCCGGGCTGCTGCCCTGAACGGTCTTGCCGTCCAGATAGCTCAGCACGCCGCTTTCGGTGGTAAAGGCAAAGCGCAGACGCCAGGAGTGTAGCAGCTGCATCTTCTCACCGTAATCCCGGTTTTTCCGCTCCCGGCCGTACTTGCCGTCCCCCAGCAGGGGGCAGCCGGCATGGGCCATCTGGGCGCGGATCTGGTGGGTGCGGCCGGTGATCAGGTGGCACTCCAGCAGCGAGAGCTCGCCCCGGACGGAGAGCGTCCGATATTCGGTGACGGCGCTCAGTGCCCCCACACGGGGCTCATCATAGACATAGACCTGATTTTTCTTTGCGTCCTTGAAGAGGAAGCCCTCCAGCCTGCCTCTGGCAGGATGGGGCTGCCCCAGCGTTACGCAGAGGTAGTATTTCTCGATCTCCCGGTTTTTGATCTTCTCGTCCATGATGCGCAGCGCCTCGGCATTCTTGGCGGCGATCACAAGGCCGCCGGTGTTGCGGTCGATCCGGTTGCACAGGGCGGGCGCGAAGCTGTTTTCCTCCTCGGGCCGCCACTCCCCCTTCTGCCGCAGGTAGCTCTGGATCTCGGCAATGAGGGTCGTGGGGCTCCAGCCCTCTGCATCATGGCAGAGCACACCGGGCTTTTTATCCACGACAAGGATATTCTCATCCTCGTAGGCAACGGAGAGCTTCACCGCCCGCTGCTTCACCGGGGCGGGCGCCTTGACTCCCTCCAGAAGCTCGTCCGTCAGGTAAATGCGCACCGTGTCGCCCTTCTCCAGCCGCGCATCTCCCTTAGCGGGACGGCCGTTGATCTTGATGTCCTTCTTCCGCAGGGTCTTCTGCAGCATGGAGTCCGGCAGCCGGGGGGCCACCTTCTTGACAAAGCGGTCCAGCCGCTGTCCTGCGTCGTTGGCTCCCACCAGATACTCTTTCATACGGTTTGCTCCCTCAAAAAATATACTTGTGTTTTCGCCCCTTTGGGTTTATACTGCAGTGTATAATACTTTCAGTCCCATTGCAAGCCCCCCTTTGCAGCGGAAAAGGCATTTTTTCATGAATTTTCTGTTGACAAGAGAGGTCTGTTCCATTATAATAAACGGGCTGTTTGAGGTGTACTCATGAGCATGGATCTGCACGAACTCATCATAAACCCGGGTCGTTCGCTCCCCTTCTCCTGCGAGATCTCCGAGGAGCGGCTTGCTCAGCCCTCCATCGTGAGCTTTTCGGAGCCTGTTACCGGCTCCGGCGAGATTCGCAACGAGGCAGGGCTGCTGGTTCTTACCGGGCACATCCGTACCCGTCTGCTCTGTATCTGCGACCGCTGCGCCGCCGAATTTGAGAAGAGCGTGGACATCCCTCTGGAGCTGACGCTGGCCACCGAGCTGGAGGACGAGGAAAATCCGGATTTCTATCTTCTCTGCGATGAGAAGCTGGAGCTGGAGGAAGTTCTGTCTGACTGCTTCATTTTGGGGCTGGAGAGCAGCTTCCTTTGCCGGGAGGACTGCAAGGGACTCTGCGGACGCTGCGGCGCCGACCTGAATTTGGGACCCTGTTCGTGCAAAAAGGAAAAGGATCCAAGACTGGCTGTTTTGGAACAGCTGTTGGACGATAAAGACTAATACATTGAGCTGCTGAAAAAACAGCCGAAGTAATGAGGAGGTGTCAACATGGCAGTCCCCAAGGGAAAAGTCAGCCGTCAGAGACGCGATAAGAGGCGTGGCTCCAACTGGAAGCTCACCGCTCCCAGTCTGGTCAAGTGCCCCAACTGCGGCGCTTACCTGCTGCCCCACCGTGCCTGCAAAGCCTGCGGTTTTTATAAGGGCCGCGAGGTCGTGAAGGTCGGAGAAGCAAACAAGTAACGGCTCGAAAAAGAGGCGGCAGAATTGCCGCCTCTTTTTCTGTATTTCGACGCCTGAAGAGGAGATTACCCATGAGCTTCAACACCGTTTCCTTTCTGGATGCGGACTGCCCGCTGGAGGGGCTGGTAGAGCCCGGCGACGAGCTGCTTGCCATCAACGGCAACCCCATCCATGACGTGCTGGATTACAAATTCTATGCCTATGACGAGCTGCTTACCCTTCGCTTCCGGGACGCCGGAGAGATCGAGGTAGAAAAGGATGAGGGCGAGGATCTGGGGCTGAACTTTGAGGATTACCTCATGGACAACGCCACCCACTGCGCCAACAAGTGCGTTTTCTGCTTCATCGATCAGCTCCCGAAGGGTCTGCGCGACACATTATATTTCAAGGATGACGATGCGCGTCTCTCCTTTCTGACGGGCAACTACATCACCTGCACCAACCTCACCGAGCGGGAGCTGCAGCGCATCTGCGAGCTGCGCGTCAGCCCGCTGAACATCTCCGTCCATGCCACCGACGGCGAGCTGCGCGCCAGAATGCTCCGCAACCGCCGGGGCGCGGAGATCATGGACATTCTCCGCCGCTTTGCCGATGCGGGCATCGAGATGGAATGTCAGGTGGTGGTCTGCCCCGGCTGGAATGACGGGGCGCAGCTGCAGAAGACCATGGAGGATCTCGCGGAGCTCTACCCGGCGGTCAACAGCGTCAGCATCGTGCCCGTGGGACTGACCTGCCACCGGCAGGGGCTCACGGAGCTGCAGCCCTTCGACGCTGAGAGCGCTCTGGCCACCGTGAAGCAGGTGGAGGCTTTTGCCCGGGTCTGTCTGGAGCGCTGCAACACCCTGCTCTTTTACTGCTCGGACGAGCTGTATCTCAAGGCAGGGCTGGAAATCCCGCCCGAGGAGGACTACGAGGGCTATCCGCAGCTGGAAAACGGCGTAGGCCTGCTCCGGCTGCTGGAGGAGGAATTCCGCTATGCCCTTGAAAACGAGGACGAGCGCCCCGCAAGGCCCTTCTCCGTGGCCACCGGCGTTTCCGCCGCGCCGTTCCTGCAGAAGCTCTGCGCTTTGGCCGGAGCCAACGCCCGGGTCTATGCGGTTGAAAACGATTTTCTCGGCCATACTGTGGATGTGGCCGGTCTGCTGACGGGCGGGGATCTGCTGCGTCAGCTCCGGGGCAAAGACCTTGGTGAATTCCTGCTCATCCCGTTGGTGATGCTCCGCCACGGGGAGGGCGTTTTTCTGGATGATATGACCGTTGATCAGCTCTCCGAGAGTCTGGGCGTGCCGGTTTATCCTGTGGATAACGACGGCGACGCGCTGCTCTCCGCCATGCTGGGAAGGATGTGAAAATATGGCAAAACCTTTAGTTGCGATCGTGGGACGGCCCAATGTGGGCAAGTCCCTGCTCTTCAACCGCCTGTGCGGACAGAAGCTCTCCATCGTGGAGGATACCCCCGGCGTTACCCGCGACCGGCTCTATGCCGAGTGCGAATGGCGGGGCAGGACCTTTAATATCGTAGACACCGGCGGCATCGAGCCCCGGGCCGACAGTGAGATCCTCCTCTTCATGCGTGAGCAGGCCATGCTGGCCATCAACAGCGCCGATGTGATCCTCTTCATCACCGAGATCGGCACCGGCGTTACCGCCGCCGATCAGGAGGTCGCGGCTATGCTGCAGCGCAGCGGCAAGCCCGTGGTGCTCTGCGTGAACAAGATGGACAGCACCGGCACCGTGAACCCGGATATTTATGAGTCCTATTCTCTGGGTCTGGGCGATCCCATCGCCCTTTCCGCCGTACACGGTCACGGCACCGATGAGATCCTTGATGCCTGCTTTGAATACTTCCCCCCGGAGGATGCCGAGGGCGAGGAGGACGAGCGCATCCGCGTGGCCGTAATCGGCAAGCCCAATGTGGGCAAGAGCTCTCTGGTGAACCTTGTGCTGGGCGAAAAGCGCGTGATCGTGGCCAATATGCCCGGTACCACCCGGGATGCGGTGGACACGGAGCTGGACAACAAGTACGGCAAATATACCTTCATCGACACCGCCGGCATCCGCCGCAAGTCCAAGGTGGATGACCGCATCGAGAAGTTCTCCGTCATGCGCGCCCAGCTGGCCGTGGAGCGCGCCGATGTGTGCCTGATCATGGTCGACGCCCGGGAGGGCGTTACCGAGCAGGACACCAAGATCGCCGGACTGGCCCATGAGGCCGGGAAAGCCAGCGTCATCGTGATCAACAAGTGGGATCTGGTGGAAAAAGAGACCAACACCATGGAGAAGATGCGCAAGGACGTTTACCGGGATCTTTCCTTCATGACCTATGCCCCCGTGGTGTTCATCTCCGCTCTCACCGGTT
>JAGHSH010000215.1 GCA_018065965.1 Candidatus Apopatocola equi | reverse complement strand
GATTATGTGGGCATTGATGTGATCGTGGTATAACTCTTCCTTTTGTCATTAATGCAGTGTGCCGCAGCGGTGCGGCACTCTGTTTTCTCTTTCACATTTCCCCGCGCAGTCCCGTCTTCCCACTGCGGAAGCCGGAAGAAATATAAATCCCGGAGGTGCTCCCCCATGTCTGATAAACACAATGCCGTCGATGCAGCGGCTCTCGACGAGGTCATGAAGAAATATGACCGCGAGAGCAACACCCGCATCTGGGAGGGCTGGCAGAAATGGGCTGTTTACGGCGTTATGGCGGCCGTCAGCGTTTTTGTCATCTATGTGACCCTGTTTGCGACCTGGCTGGATCTGGTGCGATATCCCTCCTTCCTGGGCGCCATGCTCTTCATCGGTTATCTGATCTATCCCGCGAAGAAGGGCGTGCAGAAGGTCAACCATATCCCCTGGTACGATCTTGTGATCATGGTGCTGGGCACCGCCGCGTTTTTCTATGTGGTCGTCAACGCCAAGGATCTCACCGTCCGACTGGGCGTGCTGAACGTAAAGAAGTACGAGATCTATATCGGGATCGTCGGCGTGCTGGCCGTAATGGAGCTCTGCCGCCGTTCCACGGGTATTCCCATTCTCTGCGTGGCCAGCGCCTTCCTGATCTACGCTATCTATTACTATGTGGGCGTCAAGGGTCTGGGCGCGTGGAAGGCCACCCGTCAGCTGACCATCGGCCTGTTCTACAATACCACCGGACTGCTGACCACGCCCATTCAGGTGTGCAGCAAGTTCATTGTGGTGTTCATCGTCTTCGGTGCGTTCCTGGAGCGCACGGGCATTTCCAACTTCTTCATTGATCTGGCCAACAGCGCCGCCGGTGCTGCCGCAGGCGGCCCCGCCAAGGTGGCGGTCATTTCCTCCGCGCTCTGCGGCATGGTCTCCGGCTCCTCCGTGGGCAACACGGTGACCACCGGCTCCGTGACCATCCCCATGATGCAGCGCACGGGCTACAAGGGCGAGTTTGCCGGCGCGGTGGAGGCTGCCGCCTCCACGGGCGGACAGATCATGCCCCCCATCATGGGCGCTGCCGCCTTCCTGATGGCCGACTATGTGGGCGTGCCCTACTCCGATATCATCGGCCGGGCCATCCTGCCCGCCTTCCTGTATTTCGCGGGCATCTTCATCTCCGTGCATCTGGAGGCCAAGAAGCTGGGCCTCAAGGGCATTGACCGCAGTGAGCTGCCCACCGCCGTGAGTCTGGTGAAGAAGCTCTATCTGCTGCTGCCCCTGATCATTCTGGTGTATCTGGTTTCCTCCGGCAAGCGCACTATGGCCTTTGCCGCCGCCATCTCCGTGGTGTTCACGGTGGTGGTCAGCAATCTGGAGAGCACTCCCCTGCCCTCCGGCCTGGGCATCCTGCTGCTGCTCGTCTATCTCTTTGCCCCCCTCAACGAGGGCGTGGGCGCGGTGGTGCTCTGCATGGGTCTGCTGCTCACCGCTATTTCCATGCTGAAGAAGGACGCGAAAATGACGCCCGCCCTCTTCTTTGACGCACTTGCCAGCGGCGCCAAGGGCAGCATCTCCGTGGCGGCCGCCTGCGGCATCGCGGGCATCATCGCCGGCTGCATTACCATGACCGGCCTTGCCAGCCAGATCATCTCTGTGATCATCCGCATCTCCGGCGGCACGAAGATCGTGGCGCTGGTGCTGACCATGCTTTGCTGCATCGTGCTGGGCATGGGTGTGCCCACCACCGCCAACTACTGCATCATGGCCTCTACCTGCGCTCCCATTCTGATCCAGATCGGCATTCCCCGCATTGCCGCGCACTTCTTTGTGTTCTACTTCGGCATCGTGGCCGACATCACCCCGCCTGTGGCGCTGGCTGCCTATGCGGGCGCTGCCATTGCCAAGGCCAACCCCATGAAGACCGCCTTCAATGCCACCAAGCTGGCCATTGCGGCCTTCATCATCCCCTACATGCTGGCCTATAACCCCGCCATGGTGCTGGTGGACACCAACGCCGTGGAGATCGTGATGATCACCGCCACTTCTCTGGCCGGTATGTTCGGCGTGGGCATGGCGCTGGAGGGCTATTTCATGGGCAGGCTCAATCCCGTTCTCCGCATCCTTGCCGGCGGCGGCGGCCTGATGCTGATCTACCCGGGCACGCTGACCGATATCATCGGCTGTGCTCTGGTGGGCGGCGTGGTTGCCTTCATGCTGCTGCAGGAGAGAAAGAACCGCGGCGCTGCGGCTGCCTGAACAAAATCATAAAAAGGGCTCCCTGCAATTTTCCTTCGCAGGGAGCCCTTTTTCTTTGTTCAGCCGTTCTTTTTTACCCACTCCGCTGCAAAGGCGGCAAAGGCTCTGGCGGCAGGGCCGGCCTTTTCCCCTGCGGGGATGGCCAGCGCCAGCGTGCGGCTCACGGCGGGGGAGAGCGGCCTGCACTCAATGGAGCGGCTCTGCCCTCTCAGCAGCAGCTCCGGCATGATGCTCACGCCCAGCCCCTGCTCCACCATGGCCACGATGGCATAGTCGTCCTTGGTGGTGAATTTCACATTGGGCCGCAGCCCCACTGCATCCAGCGCCCGGCGGGCGTCATGGTCGGAGCTTTCCAGCAGGGAGATAAAGGGCTCCCCGGCTACCTCCTCCGTCCGGCACACCGCCTTGCGGGAGAGCGGGTGCCCCTTGGGCAGCACCGCCAGCAGCGGATCGTCCCGCAGGGGGATGCACTCCCAATCCCCGGCGGTGGGCAGGGTGACAAAGCCCACATCCACGCTCCCGTCGGCGAGCCAGCCGTCCACATCGTGGTAATCACCGTTAAAAAGCCGGAACTCCACCTGCGGATAGAGTGCCTGAAATTCCTTCATCATGCCCGGCAGCCAGTGGGTGGCCACGCTGGTGAAGGTGCCGATGCGCACGGCTCCCGCCGTCACGCCCCGGAGCGCCTCGGCCTCCGTGTGCAGCAGCTTCTCCTGCCGGACGATCTCTTTGATATAGGGCAGCAGCCGCTCCCCCTCCGCGCTGAGCCGCGCCCCGGTGCGGCTGCGCTTGAGCAGGGTGAAGCCCAGCTCCTCCTCCAGGGCGGAGAGCGTGTGGCTGACGCCCGACTGGGTGAGCCCCAGCTCCTCCGCTGCTTTGGTCAGAGAGGCGTGTTCGACTATTTTCACAAAAACTTCATATCTTTTCGTGTCCATTTGTGCAATTTTTCCCCTTGCATTTTTGAATACTTTCGTTTATACTACGCCCATCACATAAAGAGTTTTCATGTTATACATTATAATCTCTCATGTGTCAAATGTCAAGAGGAGTTTTAAGGTATGAACGCAAGTAATCTGCAGCATCTTCTGGCCATGGCCTTGTACATGGCAGCCGTGATCGGCATCGGTCTTTTCTATGCCCGCCGTGCCAACAAGGACGCGGAGGCTTTCTTCCTCGGCGGCCGTTCCCTGGGCCCCTGGGTCACGGCTTTTTCCGCTGAGGCCTCGGATATGTCCGGCTATCTGCTGATGGGTCTGCCCGGTCTTGCCTACTGGACGGGTCTTGCGGATGCGGGCTGGACCTGCATCGGTCTGGCGCTGGGCACCTATCTGAACTTCCTGATCGTTTCCAAGCGTCTGCGCCGCTACAGCGTGGAGCTGGACGCCTTCACGGTGCCGGATTATTTCTCCCGCCGCTTCCGGGAGAAGAAGCCCCTGCTGCTCATCATTGCCTCTCTGACCATCATCATTTTCTTCTCCGTCTACGCCGCCCAGTGCCTGAGCGCCTGCGGCAAGCTCTTCTCCAACCTCTTCGGCCTGAGCTACGAGAGCATGATGCTGGTGGCGGCGGCCTTCGTGCTGCTCTACACCTTCCTCGGCGGCTTCCTGGCCGAGTCTGCCTCCGACTTCATGCAGGCCGTGGTCATGATCAGCGTGCTGGTGCTCATCCTTGTGATGAGCGTGGGCGCTGCGGGCGGTATGTCCCAGGTCATCGCCAATGCCAAGAGCTTTGACGGCTACTATTCCCTCTTCACCACCTCCACCCCCTCCGACACCGTGATCAACGGCTTCGGCGCGGGTCAGAAATACGGTTTCCTCTCCATCCTCTCCTGCCTGAGCTGGGGTCTCGGCTACTTCGGTATGCCCCAGGTGCTGCTGCGCTTCATGGGCATCCGCTCCGAGGGCGAGCTGGGCCGCAGCCGCCGGGTGGCCATCATCTGGGTCGTCATCTCCATGACCGCCGCTGTGTTCATCGGCATCGTGGGCCGCAGCGTGGCGGGTCTGGACTACCTGAGCAACGCCGACGCCGAGAATGTGTTCATCGACGCGGCTACCTCCTTCCTGCCGCCCATTCTGGCGGGCTTTGCCTGCGCCGGCGTGCTGGCAGCCTCCATCTCCTCCTCCGACAGCTATCTGCTCATCGCGGCCTCCGCCGTGAGCCAGAATATCTACCGCGGCGTGATGAAGAAGGACGCCACGGAAAAGCAGGTCATGTGGGTCAGCCGTATTACCCTGCTGGCTATCACGCTCATTGCCATGGTCATTGCGTGGAACTCCAATTCCACCATCTTCGGCATCACCTCCTTTGCCTGGGCGGGCTTCGGCGCTGCCTTCGGTCCCCTGATGCTCTTCTCCCTGTTCTGGAAGCGCACCACCTATGCGGGCGCCGTCGCCGGTATGGTGGCCGGTGCGGGCATGGTCTTCTTCTGGAAGCTGGTGCTCAATCCCCTCGGCGGCGTGTGGGGCATCTACTGCCTGCTGCCCGCATTCTTCTTCAGCGCCCTGGTGATCGTGGTCGTTTCTCTCTGCACGAAGGCCGACGGAGCGCTGGAAGCCGAGTATGAGAAGATCAAGGCGATCAAGGCCCTGTAAGGACGATCTTTTCCGAAAATTTCCTATAAAAAACCGCAGATTGCTCTTGCAATCTGCGGTTTTTTCCTGTATAATATCCGCGCATTACGCATGGGAGCGGACCGGCGACCCTGTGGCACAGGCCGGGTCGTGCCGGGATGAGGCTCCCAGAGGTAATAACAAAATAAAGGAGGACTACAAAAATGGCAGTCGTATCTATGAAGCAGCTGCTGGAGGCCGGTGTGCATTTCGGCCACCAGACCCGCCGCTGGAACCCCAAGATGGCCGAGTACATCTACATGGAGCGTAACGGCATCTACATCATCGATCTGCAGAAGACCGTGAAGAAGCTCGAGGAGGCTTACAACTTCGTCAAGTCCCTCGCTGAGAACAACCAGTCCCTGCTGTTCGTCGGTACCAAGAAGCAGGCTCAGGACGCCGTCAAGGAAGAGGCTGAGCGCGTTGGCATGTACTATGTGAACGCCCGCTGGCTCGGCGGCATGCTGACCAACTTCCGCACCATGCGCACCCGCGTTGACCGTCTCAACCAGCTCAAGAAGATGCAGGAGGACGGCACCTTTGATATGCTTCCCAAGAAGGAAGTCATGAAGCTCCTCGGCGAGATGACCAAGCTCGAGAAGTACCTCGGCGGCGTCAAGGACATGAAGAAGCTCCCCGGCGCTCTCTTCGTCATTGACCCCCGCAAGGAGCACATCGCCATCGCCGAAGCCCGCAAGCTGAACATCCCCGTGGTCGCCATCGTTGACACCAACTGCGATCCCGACGAGGTCGACTACGTTATCCCCGGCAACGATGACGCCATCCGCGCCATCCGCCTCATCTCCGCCACCATGGCCAACGCCATTCAGGAAGGCCGTCAGGGCCAGGACGCCGAAGAGGCTCCCGTGGAAGAGACCGCTAAGGAGGAAGAATAATGGCTAACATTACCGCTGCTGCTGTCAACGAGCTCCGTCAGGCCACCGGCTGCGGCCTCATGGACTGCAAGAAGGCTCTTGTCCAGTGCGAGGGCGACTTCGAAGCCGCCGTCACCTACCTGCGCGAGAAGGGTCTCGCCTCCGCCGCCAAGAAGGCCACCCGCGTGGCCGCCGAGGGCGTTGCCTACGCCACCGTTATCGACGGTGTGGGCGTGATCGTGGAAGTGAACTGCGAGTCCGACTTCGTGGCCAGCTCCCCCGTGTTCACCGCCTTTGTTGAGGGCGTTGCCGCTGTGATCGCCAAGAACGCTCCCGCCGATGTGGAAGCTCTCATGGCCTGCCCCTGGATCGAAGAGGGCAAGACCGTTGACGATGCCAAGAACGACGTGTTCCTGACTCTCCGCGAGAATATGCAGATCCGCCGCTTCGAGCGCGTGACCGGCTGCATCGCCGTTCCCTACGTGCACATGAAGGGCAAGGTCGCCGTTCTCGTCAAGATCGACACCGCTGCCGCCGAGGCTGAGGTCACCGCCATGGGCAAGGACGTTGCCATGCAGATCTGCGCTCTGAATCCCCAGTTCCTGGACGAGTGCGACGTGGACGCTGCCTACATCGAGAAGGAGAAGGAGATCCGTCTGGCCACTGCCAAGCAGGATCCCAAGAACGCCAACAAGCCCGAGCAGATCCTCGGCAAGATCGTTGACGGTCAGATCGCCAAGATGTTCAAGGAGATCTGCCTGCTCAAGATGCCCTTCGTGAAGGACGACAAGATGAGCGTGGAGCAGTATGTCGCTGCCTGCGCCAAGGAGCTTGGCAAGGACGCCAAGGTCGTTGGTTTTGTCCGCTACGAGAAGGGCGAAGGCATCGAGAAGCGTCAGGACGACCTGGCCGCCGAGGTTGCCAAGATGGTCAAGGGCTGATCCCTTACCACTGAATGACTTTCAAAAAGGTTCTCTGCAGTTTCTGCAGAGAACCTTTTTTACGTTTCTCCCACGCCGTGGGAGACGGCATTCAGCCCCCCATTCTTTCTTGTCTTTTTCGTTAATCACATAAATAAAACGGCCGCGGCTAAAATGCCGCGGCCGAAAACTTTCAGATCGTGCCTCTGGGCTTTCCTCAGTTCTCTATATATCCCGGGAGGACTTCCGCTGCCGCTGGTGGGAGGTTATTCTTTCGCTGTGCCGCGGGGATGCGGATAGTCGCTCCTCGCAATGACAGACCTTTTTGCTCACAGTTTTTTGTCTTTATTTTTGAATTGTCAAATCACCGAGACAGATTTTAGGTTCATAATTAAATAAACCAAACGGAGCTTTACCTCTAGACGCAAATGTCCCGTTTTCATCTATATATATTTTCAACTCCCGTACTCCTGTAACGTCTACGGAGATAATAAACGGCTCAATGGATTGCTTTGTCAGCGACGGGCTTTTGTAGAGCAATTCTCCGTCTCCGTAGATCGAGCAGGATGTACTTCCATCCTCTGTTCTGGCAACCCACGGCCAGTATACATAGCCGCTTAATGTTTTGTACTCTGCATTCAAATAGTATAGTCCGTAGTGATCAGTTCCGTGTTTATTCCAGCAAAAACCGGAATGAACTATCTGATACTCATTTCCTTCCATGTCTTTATAATCATCATCCGGGTTTGTATCTACGGTAAAGTTGTTATAGTTTTCAATCACCTTGTCTCCCAACAGTATCGGCGCATAGCTCAGATAATAATTCAGCTTCTCATTAAGTGTTGCATTGTCCGGCAGAGCAGACAGGCTCACCCGGATAGCCTGTGCCGCCGGTTCGTAGTTTTTCCCATTGCCTGATCGGAACAGATTTTCGGCCTTTTCAAGTGTCAGCTTCACATAGTCCTGCGTGACTGTATTCCACACATCATCCATAAGGGCATTAAAATGATTGAAAGACTGATAAACAGGACTATTCTCATTGGAAAAAAGGCTCCACACTTCGTTAAGCTTATCCCGCTCTTTATTTACGGAGCCTATGGCCACCTGATAATTTCCCTTTTCCAGAAGGCTGCTCTGCGCTTTTTCCAGCCACTCGGAAGCTTTCCGCTCAAACAGTCGGTTCATTTCATCGTAATCAGAAATACGACCGGCATTTTTCTTGATAAATTCATAAACCTCGTCCAATTTCCCCTGTTCACACAAACTTTTCAATTCCTCTTGCGTCTGCGCTGTTAATCCGGCCTCTAACTGCTCATTGACAGAGGATAACTGTTCCTGACAATATTTCTTTTCTTCATATACACCTCCGTCGTTCAATGTCTGTGTATACTCGATGAGGTAAGAATTCGAGAACCCACGGTCATTTTCATACGCTCTGGCGATTTCCTCTGCACGATCCAGTTCCAGCTTCAAAGATGTCAGCTTCTCTATGCCATCGTCCCAATCTCCGCTCTCCTGTGTCTGCTGCAAAATCTCCTGTGCCCGGTTTCGTGATCCTTCATAGGCAGAGCGAAGCATTTCCGGGACTTTTTCAAACAGGGAGTCGTCCTTATAGACTTGGGACAGCTTCCCTATGGCCTCTGCGTAGTTTTTCTCTTCCAGCAGCTTTTCCCCATCTGAATATGCAGCCTTAGACGCATACAAAAAGTCCACCATCCGTTTGGTCTCATATACGGAGTGCCAGTCAAGGGCGTTGACCTTATCCATAGTGTCCAATAATCTGATCGCTTCCGAATAGTCGAGCTTTCCACTGTTATATTCGTTATAGATTTTCTCCGTTTCCTCCATGATGCGTTTTCGTGTTTCCTCCTCCGCGTTTGTATTCCCGAGGATTTCATCTTCATACAGCTTTGCAGCTTCAGCATAATCGCCCTTTTTAATATATTTGACGATTTTGTCCGTGGCATTTCCACAAGCAGAAAGCAGACTTATTAGCAGCACAAGAATCAGAATAACAGATCGTTTTTTCATGGTTTCCTCCCTTTTTCTCAGTTGATGGATTTTCTCCGTTCTTATTATA
>JAGHSH010000020.1 GCA_018065965.1 Candidatus Apopatocola equi | reverse complement strand
GCCCGAGGATGCCCCGGCGCTGAGAAAGGATCCCCCGCGCCGCCCCCCGCACAAGGCAGATCAGGCTGCTGCTGAGTCCGATAAAAAGGGTTTCGCCCGCGCCGCAGACCAGCTCCGTGAACACATCGTAGCCCAGCGCATTGGTGCCGAGGATGTGTTCGGCAGAGCGTCCCTCCCAGCGCTGAAACATATCCTTGAGCCCGTAGGGGGTGAAGAGTGAGGGCCTGAGCGCCATCAGGGAAAAGAGCAGCAGCAGGCAGAGCCCCAACAGCAGGGCAAACCACGGTTTTCTTTTCATGCCGCACGCCCCCTTCTCGCTCTGGGATCCGTAAGGATGCAGAGGATATCCGTCAGAATAATGGCAATGACCATCATCAGCGTGGTCACGAACAGGATCCCCTGCATAAGGGGATAGTCCAGAGAATAAATCGCGTCCGTCAGCAGTCTGCCCATGCCGGGAATGGAAAAGATATTCTCAATGACCAGCGAGCCGCCCACGCAGGTGCTCATGGACATACCCACCATGGAGATGAAGGGCTGGGCAATGTTGGGGAGAATATAGCAGCGCTTGATCTTCCCGGCGCTCAGTCCCCGCTCCCGGGCATAGAGCACATACTTTTCATTGACCACCTTCTCGGCAGTATTGCGCATCAGCAGGAAACGGGAGGGCGCTGTGGCCGCCGTAAGCGTCAGCACCGGAAGCGCCAGATGCTGCAGCCGGTCGAGGACATAGGCCGCCGTGCCGGACACAGCAGCGTCGGAGTTCAGTCCCGTATAGGGGAAGATCCGGTTGCGGAAGCAGAAGAAATAGATAAAGGCAAGGGCCATGACAAAGGTGGGAACGGCATTGACCACGATGTTCAGCGCCGTGGACAGCCGGTCTCCCGCGCTGCCCTTTCTCCAGGCGCAGTCCAGTCCCCAGAACAGCCCCATCAGAGTGGAGAGCAGCAGGGCAGGCAGCGTGATCTGCAGGGTGCAGCCCAGCTTCTCGCCGATGAGGACGGAGACCGTCTGTTCCTTTTTATAGGAATAGCCCAGTGTCCCGTCCGCCAGAGAGTGCAGGTAGCGGAAAAACTGGGAGAAGCCGCTCTCATCCAGATGGAGAGCGGCTCTGTACTTTTCATAGACCTCCGGGCTCATATCCTCCTCGGCAAAGCCCGTCAGATAGGCCACGGGATCGCCCGGCAGCAGGCGGGGCAGCAGGAAATTCAGCACGATGACCGCGAAAAAGCAGACCAGTGCCGTCAGGATACTTTTTCGATATTGCTTCATTTCCTGCCTCCCACCGTTTTCTCCGGTCTTTCCGGAGAAAACCGTTTCTTTACTCTTCCGTCAGCGTCATCCAGTTGACGGCATTGTTCAGTCCGAAGATCGCGTCTGCGGTCACATTGTCAAGCCTGTCGCTGCAGGCATAGAGCAGATTATCCCAGTAGAGTGCCAGCAGCGGGCAGTGCTCCGCGTAGTAGGTCTGCAGCTGCGCGGCAGCGTCGTAGTATTCCTCCACGCTCTTTGCCCCGTCCAGAGCCTGCTTCACCGCAGCAAACTCCTCCCCGAACACCTGGCAGCCGCCCTGCACAGCGTGGGAGCCGTCCACATAGATGGAGCCCAGACCGCTGCCCATGCCCATGCCCGCGGCGGTAAAGCCGTAGAGCGCAGCCTCCATGGTGATGTTGTTCTCGGAGAACTTGTTGCTGGTCTTGGCGTTGTAGCTGTCCTTGTCCAGTCCCTCCAGCGTCACGCGGATGCCGAAGTTCTCCAGCTGAGTTTTGATGAGCTCGGCGCAGCCGGAGTGTACCTCCTTCTCGGCATTGTAGCTGAGCGTGAAGGCAGCCTCGGCGCCGTTCTTCTCGAAGAAACCGTTCTCGTTCTTTTCATAGCCCGCAGCGCGCATATGGTTCTCGGCGGCGGCAGGATCCCGAGCCAGCTCCGGGGTATCGATGTAGCCGAGGGTCGTGGCCGGAGCAAAGCCGCGTCCGGGGGTAAGGGAATGCTCGCTGCCGAAGAGCGTTCTGAACTGCTCGTAATCCAGCGCACAGGAAACCGCCAGACGGAGCTCTTCCTCGGCAAAGAAGCCGCGGGCATTGTTGAAGGCCAGAACGGCCGGGACATTCGCAGCGCTGACGCTCGTCAGCTTCACCGTTTCGCCCAGCACCTCGGCATAATTGGCGGGCACGCCGGAGGAGTAATTCCACACCAGATCAATGTCGCCGCTGCGCAGAGCCATATACATCGTGTCCTCGCTGCCGAAGAGCCGGAACACCAGACGGCCCACATGGGGCTGCTCGGGGAAGTTGGGGTTGGCCGTGAAGCTCACGCTGCCCGCTTCCCTGTTGAAGCTCTCGAACACATAGGGGCCGCAGCCGATGCGGCTCTCCGCCTCGGTCACGCTGTCCTTACCCTCATAGATATGGCGGGGCATGATGCGGAAGGAAACCATGTTGCCCGGCTCACGGACATTGGGCTCCGCCAGCGTCAGAGAAATGCTGCGTCCGTCCTCGGAAAGCTCATAGCCGCTGTACTTGGCGGCGGCCGTTTTGCCCTCGGCGTCGGTCTTGTCGTTGAAATTGGCGGTGCCGGCAGCATCCTCATACTCCAGCGTGAAGAGGATATCCTCTGCGGTAACGGCCTCGCCGTCGTCCCAGAGAAGGCCGTCCTTCAGGGTGTAGGTCCAGGTGACGGAATCCTCGGTGCTGAAGTCGCAGAGCAGGGGCAGGTAATGGCCGCTGACGTCCTGCCGCAGCAGGGGCAGCTCCGTGGCAGAGCTGGCCAACATATCGTAGTTATATTCATCGCGCACCGCCTTTTCGATGCTCATGGTCGTGCCGATTGTCAGCTGCGCGATGGGATAGGGGGAGCCGACCTCCGCCTCGGCGGGGGCAGCGCTCTGCGCCTCAGTCCCGCCGCAGCCGGAGAGAACGGAGAGGAGCAGGAAAAGGGACAGGAAAACAGACAGCGTCTTTTTCATGGGTTTTTCTCCTTCAGTTGCATATTTTCAAATTCATAGATCCGATCACAAAGGTGCTCCGTCAGCGTCCGGTCATGGCTGATGAAAAGCACCGCACCGCCGCTGCGCTCCGTGATCCGGCGCACCAGCGCCAGCACATTGGCCTGGGTGGACACGTCCAGCATGGAGGTGGCCTCATCCAGAATCAGCAGCCGCGGACGGAAAAGCAGCGCCCGGGCCAGCGCGATCCGCTGGGCCTCGCCGCCGGAGATCTGATGGGGGCGGTGGCGGAGGATATCCCGCTCCAGTCCCACCTGCTCCAGCACCTGATCGCACAGTTCCTCTGTTTCCTTTCGCCCGGAGGCAAAGCCGTGGTA
>JAGHSH010000121.1 GCA_018065965.1 Candidatus Apopatocola equi | reverse complement strand
CTCTCGGCATTATCATGGGTGCCAACGTGGGCACCACCATGACCGCGCAGATCATCCGTCTCCTGGATATCAACGCGGATGCTGCCCGCTGGCTTCAGTTCTTCAAGCCCTCCACCCTCGCTCCCATCGCGGCGCTGGCCGGCATTCTGCTGATCATGGCCTTCCGCTTCAAATCCTCCGACAATATCGGCACTATCTGCATGGGCTTCGGCATTCTCTTTACCGGTCTGCTGAACATGACTGCCGCCGTGGAGCCGCTGAGCAGCTCTCCTTATTTCAGTGAGCTGTTCCTGAGCCTCTCCGAGCGACCCTTCCTCGGCTTCCTCGCCGGTCTGGTCGTAGCTACGACGCTCCAGTCGTCTTCGGCAACGGTCGGTATTCTGCAGGCGCTGACCATTACCGGTCAGCTGAGCTTCAGCTCGATCTATGCCATTCTGGTGGGCATCTATCTGGGCGATGCACTCACCACCGCCATTGTCTGCTCCATCGGCGCCAAGGCCAACGCCAAGCGTACCGGCCTCATTCAGGTGCTCTTCAACATTTCCAAGGCGCTGCTGGTGGTGATCGGCGTTACCCTGCTCCACCGCTTCGGTATGCTGGACGGCATCTGGAACAAGCCCATTTCCTCCGGCAGCATCGCCAACACCCACACCATTTTCAATCTGGCCTGCGCTCTGGTCCTTCTCCCCGTCTGCTCCATGTTCGAGAAGTTCTCTCTGAAGGTCATCAAGGACGATCCCGTGAAGGCAAAGAAGTCCGACGCGGAGCTGGCAAAGCTGGACAAGGCTCTGCTGGACTCCCCCGCTCTGGCTCTGGACGCCGTGCACCGGGTCATCACCTCCATGGCTACCATGGCCTGCGGCAACGCCCGCGCCGCTATGGCCATGCTCCACGACTACGATGAAAACACCGTTTCCGCCATCCGGGACGATGAGGACTCCATTGATGAGCTGGCTGACCGTACCAGCGCCTATATGGTCAGGCTCTCCCCCAATCTGGACGGAGAGGACAGCGAGAAGCTGAACTACTACATCCAGTGCCTCAGCGAGTTCGAGCGCATCGGCGATCTGGCCGTAAACATCACCGAGAGTGCCGAGGAGCTCCGCACCAAGGGGTGCGAGTTCTCCCAGAGCGCCGCCGAGGAGCTGAATCTCATGAGCGAGGCACTCTCTGCTATTCTCACCGACGCCTATGAGGCCTTTGCCAACCTGTCCAAGGACGATGCGCTCCATGTGGAGCCGCTGGAGGAGGTCATCGACGATCTGGTGGCGGCGCTCCGTGCCCACCACATCCGCAGACTCCGCGACGGCGAGTGCAATGTGGACGCAGGCTTCGTGTTCCTCGACAGCCTTACCAACATCGAGCGCATGGCCGACCAGTGCTCCAATGTGGGCGTTCATACCATTGCCCTCCTTGACCGCGGTGCGGCGGAGAACGAGCACGATTACATCTCCGATCTCCACAACGGCAAGGATGAGAGCTTCAACCGCGAATTCAAAGCCGTTTATGACGATTACTTCGCCAGACTGGCCAAGTGAAACGAATATAACTAAACTAAAAAGCTACGCTGCAAGCATTCAGCTTGCAGCGTAGCTTTTTTCAGTTCAGAAGCATCCGGTCATTGTCCAGCGTGCTGCCGCTGCTCTGCTTGAAGCGCTCCAGCAGATCGTTCACGCTCATGCCCACCCGCTCACTGCCGGACACATCCATAAGGATCTGGCCCTGATGGAGCATCAGCGTGCGGCTGCCCAGCTCCAGCGCGGAGGCCATGTTATGGGTGATCATCAGGCAGGTCAGGTTGTTTTCCCGGATCACGGTCTCCGTCAGCTCCAGCACCTTTTCCGCCGTGCCGGGATCCAGTGCCGCCGTGTGTTCATCCAGCAGCAGGAGCTTGGGCGGAACGATGGTGGCCATCAGCAGGGTAAGTGCCTGCCGCTGTCCGCCGGAGAGGAGCCCCACCGGCTGTTCCAGCCGGTTTTCCAGTCCCATATCCAGCTTGCGGAGCTGCTCCCGGAAAAATTCCCGGTCTGCGTTGGTGATATGGGAGAACCAGCCGCCCCGCTTGGCTGCCATGGCCAGATTCTCCTCGATGCTCATGCCCGGACAGGAGCCCAGCATGGGATCCTGAAAGATCCGTCCCATGTCCAGCGCCCGTTTGTGGGCAGGCAGGAAGGTGATGTCCCGGCCGTCCAGGAGGATGCTGCCGCTGTCCGGGAAAAAGCTGCCGGCAATGGCATTGAACAGGGTGGATTTGCCCGCGCCGTTGGCGCCGATGACGCTGATGAACTCGCCGCTCTCCACCCGGAGAGAAAAGTCCCGGAGGGCCTGCTTTTCATTCACCGTACCGGGATTGAAGGTCTTGTTCAGCTTCACAAGCTCAAGCATGGCTTTCGCCTCCCTTCTGCTGCCGCATACGTTTCCACAGGGACAGCTGTGAGCGGAGATAAGGAAGCGCCAACGCCAGCGCCACGATCACCGCGGACACCAGACGCAGCATGAAGGCAGGCAGACGGCAGCGGAGAGCCAGCGCATAAATCACCCGGAAGAGGATCGCGCCGACCACCGCGCCGACAGCCTGCAGCGTCATGCCGCCTTTTTTGAACAGGGTCGCACCGATGAGCAGGGAGGCCAGCGCTATGGTCACCATGCCGCCGCCCAGATTGATATCCACGGACTTCTGTGACTGCGCCAGCAGGCAGCCGGAGAGGGCGGTAAGGGAATTGGACACGCAAAGTCCGACCGTGGTGGTAAAGGCGGGGTTGATGGAGGAGGAGCGCACCATATCTGCATTATTGCCCGTGGCCCGGATGGCCAGCCCCAGCCGGGTTCGGAGAAAGAGCAGCAGGAGCGTTACGGCAGCGGCGGAAAACAGCAGCGCCGTCAGCAGTTTATACTGTGAATCCAGTGCAGTGTCCGCAAGCAGGGCCTTCATGGCCGTAAAAACGGTCTCGGTCTTGTTCATGTTCAGCAGGGATGCGCCGCCCATGACCGCAATGTTCACGGAATAGAGGCCTGTGTTGACGATGATACCTGCCAGCAGGCTGTTGATCCCACAGCGGGTCTGCAGGGTCGCGGTGACGAAGCCGGAGCAGATCCCGGCGCCCATGGCCGCCGCCAGGGAGAGCGCCGGGTGGCCCCAAAGGGCCCCCGCGGCACCCACCCCACCGCCCCCCGTAAACCAGCCGGGGGTGGAAAGGTCGCAGACATTCAGCATACGGTAGCTCAGAAACAGAGCCAGCACCGTCAGCGAGCAGATCAGACCCAGCTCGCCGGAGGTTTGCAGCAGATTCAGCATGGTAGTTTTTCTTTACTCCTTAGTCGAAGCTTTCAGCGGTGGTAATGGCATTCACGGCGCTGCAGCTCTCAGCAAAGGCAGCAGCCAGGGTGTCATAGTCCAGGCCAAGAGCCGTGCAGGTCTCGGTGTTCACGGTGGCAATGCCGTTATCGAAGGTACGGACGGGGGTCTCGGCAGGGGAAGCACCCAGCAGCAGAGGCAGAACCATTTCGGCGGTGGCCTTGCCCAGGTCGATGTAGTTCACGCCGTAGCCCACCAAAGCGCCGTTGAGGGCGAAGGAGTCAGCGCCGGCGAAGTGCGCCACACCGGCCTCGGCCAGCGTCTCGTAGATGGCCAGCTCGGCAGTCATGACAGAGTTATGGGTGGGGGTGAAGACGGCGGTGCAGCCGTCGGCAATGAGGGCATCCACGGCCAGCTTCAGCTCGTCGGTGGTGGTGCCGGTGTAGTCGGCAAAATCCATGCCCTTGGCAGTGAGGATCTCCTTGGCCTGCGAAATGGCGGCGTTGGAGGAGTCCTGACCCAGATCGTAAAGGAGGGCGACC
>JAGHSH010000201.1 GCA_018065965.1 Candidatus Apopatocola equi | reverse complement strand
AGCCCGTCCCGGTTGCAGTAATAGTAAATTTTCTCCGTGCCGGAAATCTTCAGCCGACAGGCAGCAGCCCCCTCCGGATAGAGCCGGACGAGCTGCACGCCGTCGGTGGAAAGGGCGGCGGCAAAGGTAATGCAGTGCTCCCGGGTCATGGGGTGGTCGAACTGAAGATAATATTCGTCCTCCACCACGCTCAGCTCGGCGCTGTGCGCACCGCCGCTCTCCTCTGCCTCCTGCGGGAAGAGCCGCAGGCCGTGGCAGCTGATGACCGCCTCCCCTGCGCCCAGCAGAATGTTTCCGCAGACCGGGCAGACATAGAGCTGCGTGCGCAGCATATTGGCCGCTACGTTCCGGTTCGTGCTGGCGCTGCCCGAGAGCAGCTCCGCCACGGAAATGCCGAATTCCCTGGCGATGGGCTCCAGCAGCGTAATGTCCGGCCAGCCTCTGCCCGTCTCCCATTTGGAGACCGTTTTGTCAGACACGTTCAGCCGTTCGGCCAGCTGGGACTGGGTGAGATGCCGTGCCTCCCGCAGGCTGCGGATCACAGCACCCGTTAAATACTGATCCATAAGAATCACCTCCGGGGGCTATTCTAAGGGATGGAAAGGCGTTTGTACACCTACGCCCGGTAGAGTCCCGCCGGGGCGGCCGACCGCTGCCTCTTTGTGTTATTCCTCCCCGAGCTTGGCAAAGCTCACGGACTGATTTTTCATGGAGATCTTCTCCACCGTATAGCCGTAGGCGAGCAGCTCCTTTTTGAAGGTGAGAAAGGAGTGGTCGATGGGGACACCTGCGATGCGCTCGATCTCCTCAAAGGGCAGAGAGAGCTTCTCGCCGCCGTTGTCCCGGATCCAGCACCACAGAGGTTCATATTTGCTCATATACCCTCCCTCAGAACAGATCCAGCATACTGTCCAGATAAATCTCCTCCCGCACCCGGAGCTGATACTCCGGCCGGGTGAGATAATACAGCAGAAATTCCAGCACCGGGGCGCTGCCCAGCCCCCGCCCCTCCAGCTTGAACTGGGAGAAGCCCAGGGGCAGATAACGGTGCAGGATGTCCTCCGTGCCGATAAAGCCCGGGTTCTCCATGGCCCGGGAGAAGCGGTAGCCCTGAGCGCCCTCCGGGGCGCTGCAGCGGTGGTCAGGGCAGTCCTCCCCCAGATTTTTTCGGCTCACGTTCTCATAGCAGCGCTTCCGCTCCCGGCAGTCAAAGGCGCAGCATTCGTTGCAGAGGAACTCGGTCTTGTCCTTGAGCGCCTGCGGCAGGGCGGAAAGCTCGCCGAAGGCTTTGTTGAGCCGGAAATCCGGCACCACATAGGAAAATTCCTCCCGCTCCAGCTCCGCGCGGAGCTGCGGGAAGGCCGTGAGCACCTTGGTGGTGGAGGAGACCAGATACAGCCCGGGGTAATGGGAGCGGAGATGCTCCAACAGCAGCTCGGAGTGGAGGATCACGCCGTTGGGGACGCTGCCGCTCTCCAGCAGCGCGCAGAGCCGGTTGCAGCGGCGGTCGCTCAGATGCTCCGGCCGGAGCAGGGAATTGCTGAAGGTGAGCCTGGCGGATACGCCGCAGTCCTCCAGCAGGGCGAGCACCTCCCGCTCATCGGCCTCCCCGCAGCCCGTCCGGCCGCCGCCCCACAGACAGCCTGCGGGGGCGCCGTAGACGGAGGCGATCTCCGCCCAGTCATAAAAATATTCCCGGTGAGTGCGGTAGAGGGGAAGAAAGAGCCTGTAGAGCTCATAGAACTCAAAGAGTCCGGGCAGATGGAAGAAGGCGGTCACGGCGTTTCTCCTTCGCAAAGCCCCAGCAGCGCTCCCGCCCGGTGCAGCACGGGCAGCTCCCGGGCCGCGATGAGCCGTCCCAGCGCCGTGCAGGAGCGTTCCCGGTATTCCGCCTTGGCCTCCCCGAAGCGGAGGCGCAGGGTGGAGAGGTGGAAGCGCTCCAGCTCATCGGGCATCAGGTGCTTTTCCCCGAAGGAGAGCACCCGGCAGAGATAGTAGCGGTTGATATTATGCCGGTGGATGAGGTTATAGTAGTCGCTGACCACACCCAGCTCACAGAGAAGCTCCACCTCAGCGCCCAGCTCCTCCCGGAGCTCCCGGCGGAGAGCGGCCTCCGGCTCCTCGCCGGGCTCCATGCCGCCGCTGGAGGTCTCTATGAGGGTGGCTGCGCCGAATTCATCGTCCCGGACAGCCCGGACAAAGTAGAAGAAGCCTCCGTCATCATACACGATGGCCCGGACAATCTGCCGGTCATGGTCGGTATAGGAATAGGGCCATTCCCCGTCCTGCAGCGCCAGCTGCAGAGGGGGAACGGGCGTGAACGGCTGCATAGGCGTGCCTCCCCTTTCAGCAGAAATAGTAGCGGGTCTTATAGCCTGCCGCATTGCCGGTGGTGACGGTCACGCTGCCGTCCTCCTCCGTGACCTCAAGGATGGGGAACTGGCGTACCTGCTCCACATAGGCAAGGGGAGACTCCGCCTCCACCTGCAGGATCTCCCGTCTGGCATATTTGCTCCCGCCGCAGGGAGTCATGCATTCAACGGTCACCTCATAGCTGTTCATGATAGGTCTCCTTTCCCGGGGAACTGATCCGTCTGAAATATACGGTGCGGGTGTAGGGAATGCCGTCCGGCGCAGTCTGGGATTGAAAATCAAAGTCTGCGGGGTCAAAGGGCGGGAAGAAGGTGTCTCCGCCCTCCACGGTCATATCCACCTCGGTGAGATAGAGCACGTCCGCGAGAGGGAGCGCCTCGGCATACAGACTGTATCCCCCGGCGATAAAGACATCGCGCTCCCCGGAGAGCGCCAGCGCCTCCTGCAGGGAGCGGGCAGTGCGAAGCCCTTCTCCCGCAAAGCTCCGGCTCCGGGACACCACCACGGTCTCCCGACCGGGCAGGGGATGGCCGATCTCTTCAAAGGAGCGCCTGCCCATGACCACGACATTCCCGGCGGTCAGCTCCCGGAACTGCTGCTGCTCGCCCGGGATCCGCCAGGGGATCCGGCCGTTTTTGCCGATGACATTGTTTTTTGATCTGGCAGCAATG
>JAGHSH010000012.1 GCA_018065965.1 Candidatus Apopatocola equi | reverse complement strand
CGAGCAGCTGGTGGGCGACATCTGGGACGAGGAGGACGTGGCACAGGAGTCCTTCCGCGCGCTGGAGGACGGCAGCTTTGAGGCTGACGCCGAAACGGATATGGAGGAGCTTTTCGAGAAGCTGGATTATAAAGAGGGCGAGGACGAGGACTGGAACCACAAGCTGCTGGGCGAGTGGGTATACGAACAGTTCGACACCATGCCCACCGTGGGCAAGTCCGTGCGCTGGCACCGGCTGGAGGTCACTGTCAGCGAGATGCGGGCCCGGCGGCTGCTGAAGCTGAAGCTCCGGCTGCTCCCCGAGGAAGCGGAAGGAGGTGAGGAGGCATGAGTACACTGCTGCAGCTCGGTCTGGTGCTGCTCTTCATCTGCGGCTCGGCCTTCTTCTCCGCGGCGGAAATGGCTCTTTCCGCAGCCAACCGGCTCCGGCTGGAGAATGCGGCGGAGGACGGCGATGAGCGTGCCAAAACCGCCTGCAAGGTGCTTGACCGCTTTGAGGATACCCTTTCGGCCATCCTCATCGGCAACAACCTCTGCAACATCGGCTCCGACACGCTGGCCACTCTGCTGACCGTGGAGCTGCTCGGCGAGCGCTTTACGCCCCTTTCCACCCTGCTGATGGTGCTCATCGTGATCACCTTCTGCGAGTCCGCCCCCAAGATCATCGCCAAGAAAAACGCCAACCGCCTCACGCTGGCGCTGGCGGGCTTCCTGAACCTGCTCACCCTGCTGCTCAAGCCCGTGGTGTGGCTGGTATGCACGCTCATCCATCTGCTCACCGCGCCCTTCAAGGGCGAGCGGCACTCCACCTATGAGGAGGAGGCCGCAGCCGAGCTCCAGTCCATCATCGAGACCGTTGAGGACGAGGGCGTGATCGACGGGGAGCGGGGTGAGATGCTGCGCTCTGCGCTGGACTTCTCCGAGATCCCCGTGATGGACGTGATGACCGCCCGGGTGGACGTGGTGGCACTGGATATCGAGGACAGCTTTGAGGAGATCCTGGAGCAGGTGGGCGATTCCTCCGTGAGCCGTCTGCCGGTGTTTGAGGGCAGCATCGACAATGTGGTCGGCATCCTCTATCTGAACCATTTCTTCAAGGCACTGCTGGAGACCGAGCGGCCCGACCTCCGCTCCCTGCTGCTCAAGCCCTGCTACTTCTATAAGACCGTAAAGCTGCCCGAGGCGCTGGCCTGCTTCCGCCGGGAGCAGCAGCAAATGGGCATCGTCACCGACGAATACGGCGGTACGCTGGGCATCGTCACCCTTGAGGACGTGATGGAGCAGATCGTGGGTGAGATCTGGGACGAGAACGATGAATTCGAGCCCGAGGTGGTCAGACTGGAGAACGGCGCTCTGGAGCTGGACGGGGATATGTCCCTGATGGATCTGCCCGAGCTGCTGGAGCTCTCCGAGACGGCTTTCCACGGCAGCGACAGCGCCACCGTGGGCGGCTGGACGATCGAAAACTTTGGCCGCTTCCCCCATACCGGCGACAGCTTCCTCTGGCGCACATGGCGCATTACGGTGCTGACCATGTCCGAGGACGGTCGGCGGGTGGAAAAGATCCTGCTGGAAACGGCCGATGAAGAGAGCGAAAAATAATTAATTGCCGCAGGATCTTTTTCTGCGGCAATTTTTATATTTTAAAAAAGATAATAAGTGTGTGCTCTTGAAATAAAGATGTTTTTAGACTATACTGGGAAGAAAAAACCAGAGGAGAGGGGCGCTTTGCCGTGACAAGAACGAAATTGGCCGACCGCGTACTGCCGGATTACACAAGGGGCGAGGAGACGACCAACATGATCACCCATATTCTGGGTGCAGTGTTCGGGGCGGCAGCGCTGGTATTCTGCGTGCTGTCGGCTGCCCGCCGGGGCGATGTGTACCGCGTGGTAGGCGCTTCTGTTTACGGGGCGTCACTGATTCTGCTCTACACCATGTCGAGTGTGTATCATGGACTGCGAATGTCCACAGGCAAAAAGGTCATGCAGGTAATCGACCACTGCACGATCTATCTGCTGATCGCAGGCAGCTATACGCCTATTCTGCTGGGACCTCTCCGGGAGGACTCTGCTGCACTCGCATGGACGATTTTCGGCCTCGTTTGGGGCATCAGCGCGGTTGCCGCCGTTTTTACTGCCATTGACCACAATCGGTACCGAAAGCTGTCTATGGCCTGCTATATAGGCATCGGCTGGGTCATCATTCTGGCATTGAAGCCCACCGTGCGGGCCGTCACGCTTCGCGGACTTCTCTTCCTTCTGTCCGGCGGGATCGCTTATACCGTGGGTGCGGTCTTATATTCGATAGGCAAAAAGCAGGGGCGGCGCTATATGCATTCCGTGTTTCATGTGTTTGTGCTGCTGGGAACGGTTTTGCAGTTTGTGACCATTTACTGCTTCTGCATGTGACAGAACGCCGGGCAGCAAAAGAGTGCAGTTCAACAGAACTGCACTCTTTTTATATTCCGATGCGGACGGTTCAGATGCGCACCAGCTCATATTCCCGGCTGCCGTAGCCCAGAGCGGCGGCGGCCTCCACCGTGTGGATGCCGTGGAGAGATTCCAGACGCTCCAGGAAATGCGCCTGACCGGGATCGTCCTTGGCGGCATAGACCAGATCGATGCAGGCCTGATCGATGGCCACGGGATCCAGAGAGGCCAGCATACCAATGTCGGCCATGCAGGGATCCTCGGCCTCGGCGCAGCAGTCGCAGTCCACGCTCAGATTGGCCATGACGTTGATATAGACGATCTCACCGGCGAAGCGATCCACCACGGTCATGGCAGCGTCGGCCATGGACTCCAGAAAAGCGTCCTGTTCGGCCATGTTTTCCCAGACGATGGTCTGGTCGTCGGTGTAGCCCGCAGAGTGGATCAGACTCTTGCCCGCGCTGGAGGCGCAGCCGATGGACAGCTGTTTGAGGGCGCCGCCGTAGCCGCCGGCGGGGTGACCCTTGAAGTGGGAGAGCACCAGCATGCTGTCATAGCTCGCAATATTTTTGCCCAGAAGATTCTTCTTGAGAACCTTGCCGTTGGGGATCTCGACCTCCAGATCGGGCCCCTCGGCGTCCATCAGATCCACATGGAAGTATGCGTCCCAGCCGTGGTCATGGATGAGCTGCTTATGCTTTTCAGTGGAATTGCGCTCGCCCTCATAGGCGGTGTTGCACTCCACCACCGTGCCGCCCACGGCGTCGATGACGGGACGCCAGAACTCGGGAGTCAGGTAGTTCTGATTTCCGGCCTCGCCGGAGTGGAGCTTGATGGCGATGTTGCCCCGGAGCTCCTTGCCCAGCGCCTTGTAGAGAGCCAGAACACCCTCGTTGCTGATGTGGGGGGTGAATAATACCTTGGAAGCCATGGGTTTTTCTCCTTTCAATATCCGATTCCCTGCTGTGCGCTTATTCCCGGATCAGGTAAACATCCATATCCACATTGCCGCTGATGCCTGCCACGGAGCCGGTGTCACTGTACTGCCAGATATCGATGTCATAGACGAAGCTGGGGTAGTCCACATAGTATTCCGCAAACCAGAAGCCGTAATCCGTCAGCTCCCGGAGGGTATATTTCTGATAGCCCAGATACTGGGTCATGTAGATCATGGGCTCGTAGCCCGCCGCCCGCACATCATCGCAGAAGGCCTGCGTCACTCCGTAGAGGGTGCGGCGGGTCATGTTGTAGGTGCGGTAGTCATAGCCCAGAATCTCCATGTCGAAGACCACGGGCAGGGTCACGTCATAGTCCCGGATCTGTTCGAGCACATAGGCGGCCTCCTCGTGGGCCTCCCGGCGGGAGGTGGCCTGGGAGAAGAAATACACGCCGACCTTCAGCCCTGCCTTCAGCGCTCCCTCCATATTGGCGCGGAAGTACTAGTCCTCATAAAGACCGCCG
>JAGHSH010000018.1 GCA_018065965.1 Candidatus Apopatocola equi | reverse complement strand
GGGGTGGGCGCCGGGGTGGGTGGGGGGGGCGGCGCCGGCGGGGGTTCCGGCGTCGGCTCAGGGGGGGGTTCCGGGGGGGCGGGCACGGTCACGGTGAGCTTTGCCCGGTTGGAATAAGACCAGGGCTTGCCGTAGTCCGTGCTGTCGGAGAGAGCGAAGAGGCAGCAGACAGTCCAGCCGTCCATCTCGGCGGGGACGTTCTTCATGCGGAAGGTAAGGCTGTTGCCGCCCTCCAGGGCGACCTGATCATAGGGACTGCCCAGACTCTTCAGCCGATCGAAGATCACCTCACTGCCGTCGGGCTTGTAGAAACGCCAGGCACACCAGCCCTTGCCGTCGGCATTGGCGGAGAACTGGCAGTCCGACCCGGCTTCCACGGTCACGTCAGCGGGGTGCTGGGTGACCTTGCGCGCCGTCAGCACGGGTGCGGGATTCACGGTGATGTTCACGGTGAAGTAAACAGGCTCACCCTCTGTGCCGCAGTAGAAGACGGCACTGTAGCTGCCGGGGGCGGTGGGGGTGCCGCTGATCTGCAGATAGCTGTCATAGGAGCTATAGCTCATGCCTGTGGGGAGAGAGCCGGAGCTCATGGTGCAGCTCTGAATGGCGTTGGAGCAGTCCGCCGTAGTGACGGAACCGGCTGTGCCGACGGTAAAGGTGGCGCTGCAGCTGATGTATTCGGGGTGGGGGTCGGCGGGAGCAACGGTGAAGGTGACGGAGTCGGTCTCAAAGCCGCCGTCCTCAAAATAAGCAATGTAGCTGAGAGTATGTGTGCCGGCGCTGCCGGGCGTGCCGCTGAGGAACACGGCATCGCTCTGGAACTGGAGAGTCATGCCGGGGCAGGTGTTGTCGGTAACGGTCACGCCGGAAAAACGGGTTCCGGGGTTGTCACCCTGCGTCTGCCAGATGCACCATTTGAAGGGCTGACCTACTTTGCCGTCGTTGAGACCGGCAGAAGCCGTCATGCTCAGGAAGGCAGCGGAAAGCATGACCATGACCAGCAGACAGCCGAGCCTTCTGACTATTCGTTTCATGTCTGTTATTCCTTTCATTTTCCGGAAAAGGGAGTTCAATGCAAATAAATCCATAACCGATTATCTGTGACAAGATAACATACTTTTCTCGCAAAGGCAAGGGGGACATACGGGATTCTTTGCTCTTTTTGGAAAAATCGGCAGATTTACGGCTTTCTGGGGCTTAGCGCCGCAGTTGGGGAAGAAGCCGTTAGGGGAGAAAAAACTTTTCATTGACTTTTATAGGGGGCTATGCTATACTATGTTAGCTTGCCGGAACGGTGCTTATGCTGGTGTAGCTCAGTCGGTAGAGCAGCTGATTCGTAATCAGCAGGTCGTGTGTTCGAGTCACATCACCAGCTCCAGACCCGGTGCTTCCGCCGGGTCTTTTTTATTTGAGGTACATCTATGAGAAGAAGAAAGAGACTGGCTGTTAACCTGCTGCTTCAGCTGCTGGTGACAGGCGTTCTGCTCATCGGTTTTGCTCTGCCCCACCATGTGATCCCCCGTATGCGTGCCAAGGCCAAAGCCGCCGCCGTGACGCCCGCGCCTGCGCCCGCTCCCACGCCCGTGCCCACACCGGAGACCGTCGAGCCGGAGGAGACTGCCGCGCCCGACACGCGCACGGAATGGCAGAAAAAGTTCGCGGAGCATTTCACCGATGAGGTGGTCGTGACCGAAAACAGCTACACCTCGCCCAATGTGAGCATCAGCATCGAGAAAAAGGAATATGTCGCTCCCAACGGCCAGCTGAGCGTTTATTTCGTGGCGGACATCTATGTGGGCAGCATCGACTGCTTCAGCTCCTCACTGCTCCATGATGAGCTGACCTACTATGCCGTGGCGCCCATTGCCGAGTGTGCCGCAGAGGTCAACGCCATCTGCGCCATCAACGGCGATTTTACCTGCTATCAGGACTTTGACGGCTATGCGGTGACCTTCCGGAAGGGACAGCTCTACCGCCGGGGCGATTATTCTACCTATCAGGTGTGCGCCCTGTTCAACGACGGCACTATGGAGACCTACTTCCCCGGTGAGTACAAGCTGGACGAGCTCATGGAGCGCGGCCTCTGGCAGATCTGGCATTTCGGCCCCCTGCTCATCAATGCCGACGGTACCGCCAACACCCGCTATGACTGGCAGGACGGCATCGCCTATCAGAATCCCCGCACTGCGGTGGGCTACTACGAGCCCGGCCACTACTGCTATGTGGTGGTGGACGGCCGGCAGGACAATTATTCCGCCGGTATGCGCTTCTCCGAGCTTTCGGAGCTGATGATCGAGATGGGCTGCCGGTGCGCCTACAATCTGGACGGCGGCGGCTCCGCGCAGATGTACTTTGACGGGAGGATCGTCTCCTCTCCCAGCAACGGCAATCCCAGGTCGCTGGGCGATATCCTCTATGTCTGTGAGCCCACGGGAAGGGAGGAGATCGGATGAAATGGAGAAAGCTGCTGGTCATGGTTTCCATCGGCCTTGCCCTGACCATGATCACCGTGGTCATTTGCGATATCCGCAACCCCATGATGGGCTTCATGCTCCGCAATCCCGCCCGCACCTATGTGGTGGCGCTGTGTCTCTGCACCATCGCTGAGGGTGCAATCATCGGCTATGAGCCCAAAAAGAAGAAAAAGAAAAGACCTGCCCCTGCGCCCACGGAGGGCGATGAGCCGTGACGGAGGCCGTTCGGGAACTGGATCTCCACGGCATGAGCGTGGTGCAGGCCAGAGTGGCCGTTGACGCGGCGCTGCGCCGGGCGGATAAAAGCGTTTACCGCATCCGACTGATCCACGGCTATCACTCGGGCAACGCCCTGCAGACCGAGCTGCGGCGTATTTACAAAAATCACCCCAAGGTGCTCCGGCTGGAGCTGGGACTCAACGCAGGCATCACAGAGCTGGTGCTGCGGGAATATTACTGAAAAAAGAGGAAAGAGCTATGCTGAAGATCGCGCCCTCTCTGCTGAGTGCAGATTTTTCCATTCTGGGCAAGGAGGCTGAGGACATCCGCCTCTCCGGGGCGGAATGGCTCCACTATGACGTGATGGACGGGATTTTCGTGCCCAACATCAGCTTCGGCATCCCGGTGCTCTCCTCCTTCCGCAAGTGTACGGAGATGTTCATTGACGCCCACCTGATGATCACCCGGCCCGCCCGCTATGTCCGGGAGTTCTGCAGAGCCGGAGCCGATATGGTCACCGTCCATGTGGAGAGCGACACCCCGGAGAAGATCACGGAGGCGCTGGACATCATCAGGGCCGAGGGCAAGCTCTGC
>JAGHSH010000172.1 GCA_018065965.1 Candidatus Apopatocola equi | reverse complement strand
ATCTCGGGCACGGCGCGCCCCTCCCACACATCAGGGCGGGTATACTGGGGGTATTCCAACAGCCCCTCCCAATGGCTCTCGCCGGTGAAGCACTCCTCGTCGGAGAGCACCCCGGGCACCATGCGGCACACCGCATCGGTCACGGCCATGGCGGCGATCTCCCCGCCGGTGAGCACGAAGTCGCCCAGCGAGATCTCCTCGTCCACGCACGCCTCGATGAAGCGCTCGTCAATGCCCTCGTAGTGGCCGCAGACCAGCACCAGCTGGTCATAGTCCTTCACCAGTCTGCGGGCCACGCTCTGGTTAAAGGGCGTGCCCTGGGGGGACATATACAGCACCGCCCGTCTGCTCTCCGGCTCGGAGCCGGCGCAGATATCGTCCAGGCAGGCCTTGAGCGGCTGCGCCATCATCACGCAGCCCCAGCCGCCGCCGTAGGGATAGTCATCCACCTGCTGCTGCTTGTTGTCCGTGTAGTCCCGGATCTGATGGCAGCGGATATCCAGAATTCCCTTTTTCTCCGCACGGCCCAGGATGCTGATGTCCAGCGAAGCGCTGACCGCCTCGGGAAAGAGGGTCATAATGTCGATTCTCATCTTCTCACATTCCTTCTATGAGATGAACGCGGATGCGCCGGTTGGCCACATCCGTTTCCAGAATAAACTCCGGCACGGCGGGAATGGAATGCTCCTGTTCCCCCTGCACGATGTAGATATTCTGTGCCGGGAGGGTGAGCACCTCGGTGAGCTTGCCCACAGAGGCGCCCGTCTCGTCAATGACCTCTGCGCCGAGAATGTCCGCAAAGAAGAACTTCCCCTTCGGCAGACGCACATCGTTCCTGTCAAAGTAGACCACCTTGTTTTTGAGCAGCATAGCGGCGTTTACGTCCTCCACGCCCTCGAAAAGCAGGAGAAGCATCCCCTTGTGAACCTTGGCGGAGAGCACCCTTCTGGGCTGACCGTCGATGTAGAGAGTCCCGATCTTTTTCAGAAAAGCGGCGTCATCGCACCAGGGCTCCAGCTTCACCTCGCCGCGGACGCCGAAGGTATTGATGATCTTCCCGGCTTCCAGATATTGCTCCTGCATCCTATTTCCTCGCATTCTCTGTTTTTCTGTCCGTGTGGGAAGAACGCGAAAGCGGGGCGGAGCCACTTGAGCCCGCCCCGCAGATCGCTGTCAGTCCAGAACTTCCACGGACACCTTTTTGCCCTTGCGCTGTGCAACGGCTTTCATCAGAACGCGGATCTCCTTGACGACCCGGCCCTGCCGACCGATGACCTTGCCCATGTCGCCGTCCGCAACACGGACTTCAAAGATGGTCTCGCCGTTATCCTCGCGCTCGGCAACTGACACTTCGTCCGGCTTGTCCACCAGGGACCGCACGATGTAGGTCAATAATTCTTTCATTCCGAGCTCCCGGAATCTCAGGCCTGAGCCTTCTTCAGCAGAGCGCGGACCGTGTCGGTGGGCTGAGCGCCGTTGCCGATCCAGTAGTTGGCGCGCTCCATGTCGATCTCAACGGTGGCGGGATCGGTCAGGGGATTGTAGGTGCCGATCTCCTCGATGAAGCGGCCGTCACGGGCGTTGCGGGAATCAGCAACAAGGACACGATAGAAAGGAGCCTTCTTGGCGCCCATTCTGCGCAGACGAATCTTAACCATTTTTGTTTCCTCCAAAAATCAAATATTTTTTGTTGTTTTTTTATCAGAACCGGAAATTGCCGCCCATGCTCTTCATCATTCGCTGGAGCTTTTTGGCATTCTTTCCGGTGAGCTGCTTGGTAAGCTGCTGCATGGCCTCAAACTGCTTGACGAGCCGGTTCACATCCACCACCTGCAATCCGCAGCCGGCGGCAATGCGCTTTTTCCGGCTGGCATTGAGGATGGCGGGGTTTTCCCGCTCGGCAGGGGTCATGGAGAGGATGATGGCCTCGGTGTGCGCCATGGCCTTCTCGTCCACGCTCGCGCCGCTGAGCGCCTTGGCGTCCATGCCGGGGATCATGGCGGCGATATCCTCCAGAGAGCCCATGTTCTTGAAGGAGCGGAGCTGCTCCAGATAATCGGCGAGGGTGAAGCGGTTTTTCTTCAGCTTCTCGGCCATCTCGGCTGCCTTCTTCTGATCCACGGCAGCCTCAGCCTTTTCAATGAGGGTGAGCACATCGCCCATACCCAGAATGCGGCTGGCCATACGGTCGGGATGGAAGACCTCGATGGCGTCCAGCTTCTCGCCTATGCCGCAGAACTTGACGGGCTTTCCCGTAACGGCCCGGACAGACAGAGCCGCACCGCCCCGGGCGTCGCCGTCCAGCTTGGTGAGCATGACGCCGGTAATGCCCAGCGCATCGTCAAAGGCCTTGGCGGCGTTCACCGCATCCTGACCGGTCATGGCGTCCAGCACCAGCAGAATCTCGCTGGGCTCCACGGCGGCCTTGATGTTCTTCAGCTCGTCCATGAGCGCCTCGTCGATGTGGAGGCGGCCGGCGGTATCCAGAAAGACCAGATCGTTGCCGTAGCGCTGTGCATGCTGCACGGCGGCCTTGGCGATCTCCACCGGGTCGGTCTTGCCCATCTGGAAAACGGGAATGTTCAGCTGACGGCCCACAGTCTCCAGCTGCTCGATGGCGGCCGGACGGTAAATGTCGCAGGCGGCCAGCAGAGGACGCTTGTTCTGGGTCTTGCGCATATAGGCGGCCAGCTTGGCGCCGTTGGTGGTCTTGCCTGCGCCCTGCAGACCCACCAGCATGACGATGCTGGGGTTCTTGGAGCCGATGATGAGCTTCTGGGCAGAGGTGCCCATGAGCTCGCAGAGAGCCTCGTTGACGATCTTGATAACCATCTGCGCCGGAGAGAGCGCCTCGAGCACCTCAACGCCGGTGCAGCGCTCGGACACGTCACGGATAAAGTCCTTCACGACCTTATAGCTGACGTCGGCCTCCAGCAGGGCGAGGCGAGCCTCGCGCATGGCGTCCTTCACATCCTGCTCGGACAGACGGCCCTTGCCTCTGAGTCTCTTGAAAACGCCGTTCAGCTTTTCGGAAAGATTTTCAAATGCCATGCTGCAGCTCCTGTACCCGGCGGCGGATGTTCTCCGCCAGCTCCCTTGCCCGCCCCGTAGTCAGGGTGAGCAGCTCCTGCGTGTCACGCTCCAGCGCCTCTGCCGCCGCCTGCTGCCGGAGATAGCGGCCCAGCAGGCCGAACTTCTCCTCACTTCTGCGCAGCGTCTCCTCGGCGCGGCGGATATTATCCCACACGCCCTGGCGGGATATACTCTCGCTCTCGGCGATCTCCGAGAGGGAGAGGTCCTCCATCCGGTGAAGGCGGAAATACTCCTGCTGCTTCTTTGTGAGCAGCTCGCCGTAGAAGTCGAAGAGCATGGTCAGCTCGATCTGTTCGTCCATGTTCTTCCCTCCCTGCGTGTAAATGCCCGGAACTTGACACCTTGAGGATTATACGCTTGCCGCCGCGGTCTGTCAAGTGTTTTTTATTGACAGTGCATATTTTTCCGCGCAGGCTGAAACACTACGGGAAAGGGCAGCTTCTGCCCGAAAAAACGAATTTTCGATAACGGTAAGGAGGCTTGCGCCATGGGGAGCAGAGCCATAGAGAACAAGGAACTGTCCGTCTGGGCCGAAAACGCTGCCCGGGAGCTGAAAAGCGGAGGCCGGGGCAGCGCCCGGAGAACCGGCAGGCAGATCCGGGGCGCGGTGGGATTTCTGACGGAATATGCTGCCCTCGGGGAGGGGGATGAGGGCGTTCTGCGCTGGCTGCGGGACAATCTCTACCTGCTGCGCAGCGTGGGAGAGGACGCCGCTGCGGCTTTTTCCCACGCCGGGCTGCTGCGCAGATGCGGCAGAGAGCCGCGGATCTGCGCGTGCGCACAGATGCTGGCGGAGAGCGGAGGCATTCCGGATGCGGAGCGCTGCACGCTGTTTCTGGAGGGCTTTCAGAACCGTCTGGCGCTGACGGAGCGGGAGCTTGAGCTGTTTCCCTCCGCCCTCAGCGCTGCGCTGCTCTTCTCCCTCTGCACCCTGCTGCGCAGCGGCAGCGCCAAAGAAGAGGAAGCGGGGGCGCTCATCCGCGCCCTTCGCTTCTGCTCGGATGCGCCGTGGACAAGGCTGCTGGAGAGCGTGAACCGCAGCGAGCGGATCCTGCGGGAGGACTGCGCAGGCATCTATCCGCGCATGGACGCGGAGAGCCGCCGGGACTACCGCCGGCAGCTGGAGCGGCTCGCGGAACGCCGGGGCGTGGAGGAGCACATTCTGGCCCGGCGGCTGCTGCGGGAGAGCAGCGAGCGCGGAGAGCATATCGGCTTTGCGCTCTATGCCTCCTCCCGGCGGCGGGAGGGCGGCGGGTACATCGCCGCGAATGTGCTGCTCACGTTCTTTCTTGCCCTGCTGTGTGCCTTTGTCACGGAGAGCGTGTGGGCGATGCCGCTTCTGCTGCTCCCCCTCTCCGAGTGTGTGAAGGCGCTGTGCGATGCACTGCTCTCTTCCCTGACGCCGCCCCGGCGGCTGCCCCGGCTGGAGCTGGCAGAGGGCGTGCCCTATGAGGGGCGCACCCTCTGCGTCGTGTCCCTGCTGCTCACCGGGGAGGAGCAGCTGCGCGAGAGCATGCAGCTGCTGAAGGAATACCGCTATGCCAACCGGGATTGCGGGCGCAATCTGCTCTTCGCGCTGCTCTGCGATTTTCCCGACAGCAGCGTGCAGGAGCAGAGCGGAGAGGCGGAGCTGGCAGAAAAAGCCGCCGCCATGACCGAGAGGCTGAATCTGGAGATGGGCGGCGGCTATTTCCTGTTTTTCCGCCCCCGGCGGGAGGATCCCGTCAACGGCGGCTTCCGGGGCTTTGAGCGGAAAAGGGGCGCTCTTCTCGCTCTCTGCGAGCGGCTCACGGAGCAGGGCGGAGAGCTGGAGCTGAGAGCCGGTGACCGGGAGCAGCTCCGGGACATCCGTTTTCTTCTGACGCTGGACAGCGACACCCGGCTGACACCCGGCTCCGCCCGCTCGCTCATCGGCGCCATGCTCCACCCCCTCAACCGCTGTGTGCTGGATCGGGGGCGGGGCGTGGTCACCGCAGGCTACGGAGTGATCCAGCCCCGGCTGGCTACGGAGCTTTCCGGCAGCGTCCGCACGGATTTTGCCCGCTTCTTCTCCGCCCAGGGCGGCATGAGCAGCTATCGGGGCTGCTGCGGAGAGCTGTATTTTGACCGCTACGACAGCGGCGGCTTCTCCGGCAAGGGGATCGTGGATGCGGAGGCTCTGCTCTGCGTGTCCCGCAGGCACATTCCCAATGGGCAGGTACTCAGTCACGATGCGCTGGAGGGTGCCTTTCTCCGGGGCGGTCTGGCGGAGGATATCGAGCTGACCGACCGCTTCCCCGCCTCGCCCCTGAGCTACGGCCGACGGCAGAAGCGCTGGGTGCGGGGCGACTGGCAGAACCTGCCGTGGCTCTTCGTCCGGGGGAAGCTGCTGCGGCCCATGGAGCGCTGGCGGCTTTTCGATTCCCTGCGCCGCTCGCTGACGGATTTTGCCGCTCTCTCGGCGCTTCTCGCGGCCTTTTTCGTGCCGGGGCTTCGGAGCGTCGGCTTTCTTACTCTCTTCGCCCTCTTCTTCCGCTTCCTGCTGCAGCTGCTCTCGGCGGCGGTGCAGAAGGAGGAGAACGTCCGCTATCGGCTGCTCTCCCGGCTGCTCCACGGCTGCACGGGCGCTTTCATGCGCACGCTGCTCTGTCTGCTTCTGCTGCCCTATCTGGCGGGGCTGGGGTTCTTCTCCGCGCTGCTGGCCCTGTGGCGGCTGTTTGTCACAAAGCGGAGGCTGCTGGAATGGGAAACCGCCGCCCAGAGCGACGGGAGCGGCAGCACTCTCCGCGCTTATCTGCGCGCCGTGCGCTTTCCCATGGCCGTGGGACTGCTCTGCTTCCTCTCTCCTGCCGTTGCCGCCAAGGCGGCGGGGCTGGTGTGGCCCTGCTCGCCGCTGCTGCTGCGGGCGCTGGGGCGGGAGAAAAAGCCTGCCGCACCGCTCTCTGCCGGGGATCGGGATTATCTCCTTTGCCGGGCCCGGGAGCTATGGGGCTGGTTTGAGCGCTTCTGCGATGAGGAAAACCACTATCTGCCCCCGGACAACCTGCAGGAGCTGCCCGCCGTGGGACTGGCGCACCGCACCAGCCCCACCAACATCGGTCTGATGCTCATCAGCGTGCTTTGTGCGCTGGATCTGGAGCTGTGCTCCCGGGAGGAGGCCGCCGGGCTGATCGGCCGGACGCTCTCCACGCTGGAGCAGCTGCCCAAATGGCACGGGCATCTCTGCAACTGGTACGATACCCGCTCTCTGCGTGTGCTGGAGCCCGCCTACGTCTCCACGGTGGACAGCGGCAATCTGGCTGCCTGTCTCAACGCCCTTGCGCCGGGGCTGGAGGAATACGGTCTGTTTTCCCTCGCTTCGCGTGCCAGAGCGCTGCGGGACGCCATGGACTTCGCGCCGCTCTATGACAGCGACCGGGAGCTTTTCCGCATCGGCTGCAGCACCGCGCCGGAGCGTCCCGACCCCAGCCACTATGACCTGCTGGAGAGTGAGCAGCGGCTCTGCGCCTACTACGCCGTGGCCTCCGGTCAGGTCAGTCTGCGGCACTGGGCAGCATTGAGCCGCGCACCGGTGGAGTTTGACGGCTACCGGGGCTGTGCCAGCTGGAGCGGCAGCATGTTTGAATATCTGATGCCGGAGCTGTTTCTGCCTCTGGAGCCGGACTCGCTGCTGAGTGAATCCGCCCGTTTCTGCGTGTATGTTCAGTCCCGCTACCGATTCGGACGCGAACGGGTCTGGGGCAAAAGCGAGAGCGCCTTTTTCTCTCTGGACGGTGCCCTCAGCTACCGCTATAAAGCTCACGGGGTACAGGCGCTCAGTCTCAGCCGTGATCGGAACCGGGAGAGCGTGGTCGCTCCCTACGCGGCCTTTCTGGCGCTCTGCGTGCGTCGGGACAAGGCCATCGACGATCTGCGCCGTTTCGAGCGGGCCGGTGCGCTGGGCCCGTGGGGCTTCTGGGATGCGGTGGATTACACGAGCGAGCGCTGCGGACGGGAGGGGCGGGTGGTACGCACGGTCATGGCTCACCACATGGGCATGAGCATGGCTGCGCTCACCAACTGTCTGCGTGACAACATTCTGCAGAAG
>JAGHSH010000197.1 GCA_018065965.1 Candidatus Apopatocola equi | reverse complement strand
TGGTATAGTGTACCCTGTATATTTGTCACAGAATCGGAGTGAAGCCCATGCGGCAGAGAATCGAAAATCTATTCCGGGGAGAACGGGTGCTGGCGCTGGCTGCGCTGCTCATTTTCTCCTCTGTTACGCTGGCGCTGGAATGGAAGGTGGGCGTGGCGGAGCTGGCAGTGGCAGCGCTGCTGCTGCTTTACTACCTCTTCCGCCGCCGCCGGCGCGCAGCACAGCTGGCAGACGTATTTGAAAGCGTGGCCTACCGGACGGACTCCGCTACGGAAACGGCAATGCTGAGCTTTCCGCTGAGCGTTGCCGCCTTCGAAAGCAGCAGCGGCGAGCTGATCTGGGCCAACGATCTCTTCTGGGAGACTGTCGGCAGCCCGGAGGACAAGGAGGGCGTGAAGATCACCGAGCTGCTCCCCGAGCTGCCCCTCCACTGGCTGGAGGAGGGCAAGAACGTCTGCCCCGAGCTGTTTACCCTGAACGGCAGGATCTACAGTCCCGAGGGCACCGCCGTTCCCCGCCGGGGGAAGAATGCGGGCATTTCCGTGGTCTACCTCCGGGAGCTCACGGAGCTGGAGGAGCTGCGGCAGGAATATGCTGACTCCCGGCCGGTGGAGATGGTCATCATCGTGGATAATTATGAGGAGCTGATGAAGCCCCTGACCGACCGGCAGCGCATCGAGCTGCGCGGAAAGCTCGACGATGTGATCGAAAAGTGGTGCAGCGGCCGGGGCGGCCTCATGCGCCGCTTTGACCGCGACCGCTATATGTTCATCTTTGAACACCGGCATCTGCAGGACTTTACCGGTCAGCGCTTCTCCCTGCTGGATGAGATCGAGCAGGTCACCGGCGCGGGCGGCATGCACGCCACCGCGTCCATCGGCGTGGGTCTGGACGGCGCAGGCTTTGAGGAGAGCTTTTCCTTTGCCTCTCTGGCGGCGGAAATGGCCATGAGCCGGGGCGGCGATCAGGCCGTGGTGAAGAACCGCTACGGCTTTGAATTCTTCGGCGGCCGGGGCGCAGAGGTGGAAACGCGCAGCGCCGTCCATGCCCGGGTGGTGGCCGCCTCTCTCCGGGATCTCATCGAGGAGAGCGGGCAGGTGTACATCATGGGTCACCGCTATGCGGATCTGGACACCGTAGGTGCGGCGGCGGGTCTGGTGGCACTCTGCCGGAAGCTGGAAAAGAACGCGGCGCTGGTGCTGGGCGAGGGACCCAACGCCTCGGAGCCGCTGCTCAGCGGCCTGTGGAAAACAGCGGGCTATGAGAATGCGCTCCTTACGCCCCAGGAGGCCATGCTGCGCCTGCAGCGGGACACCCTGCTCATCGTGGTGGACACCAACCGTCCCGAACAGGTGGAGGACAGGGCACTGCTGGAGAGCGTTGCCAATCTGGCGGTCATCGACCATCACCGCCGGGCAGATACATTTATCGGCAATGCGGCCGTGGAATATCTGGAGCCCTTTGCCTCCTCGGCGGGCGAGCTGGTCACGGAGCTGCTCTGCGAGCTCATGGAGCCCTCGGAGCTGCGGGAGCAGGAGGCGGACGCCCTGCTCAGCGGCATAGCCATGGATACCAAAAACTTCACCATCCGCAGCGGCGAGCGCACCTTTATCGCGGCCTCCTGGCTCAACCGGGCGGGCGCGGATACCACCCGGGTGAAGATCCTCCTGCAGAACGGCATGGAGGAGACGGTGGCCCGCTACAATATCATGCGCCATGCGGAGAATTACCGGGGCATCGCCGTGGCGGCTCTGGAGGAACCCCAGAACCGGGTGGTGGCCTCTCAGGCGGCGGACGAGCTGCTGAATATCCGGGGCATCACCGCCTCGGTGGTGTTCTATCCCACAGCCGACGGCGGCGTGGACTTCTCGGCCCGGAGCATCGGCGCGCTCAATGTGCAGGTGCTGCTGGAAAAGCTGGGCGGCGGCGGCAATATGTCTGCAGCCGGTGCGCAGATGAAGAACATCACCTCCGCCGAGGCGAAGGAGCAGCTCTATGGGGCCATAGACGAATATATGGCCACCGAATAAAAAGGATTCATATTTATTCTTATAGGAAATAAAGGAGAAACGAACATGAAGGTTATCTTTCTGCAGGATGTACGCGGTCAGGCCAAGAAGGGCGAGCTCAAGGAGGTTTCCGACGGCTACGCCCGCAACTACCTGCTGCCCCGCAATCTGGTCATCGAGGCCAACAAGGACAACATGAACGCCCTTGCTCTCAAGGAGAAGGCAAGAAAGGCCCAGGAGGCCAGAGAGCGTGCCGAGGCCGCCGCCGCCGCCGACAGACTCAAGGAGATCGTGACTACAGTCCGCGCCAAGGCCGGCGCCAACGGCAAGCTCTTCGGAGCCGTGACCTCTCAGGAAATCTGCGACGCCCTCAAGGCGCAGCACGGCATTGAGATCGAAAAGAACAAGCTGGTGCAGAGCGAGCCCATCAAGGCCTACGGCAATTACGAGGTCAAGTGCCGCTTCGGCTACGGCATCGACGGCGTGGTACACGTGCTCGTCATCGAGGCGTAAGACCGATTCCCGGCGGCCCGGCGGCCGCCCATATCAATTCCGCGAGGTGAAGCATCATGGATGAATTACTGGGTCGGCGTATGCCCTATTCGGCAGAGGCGGAGCAGGCCGTGCTGGGCTCCTGTCTGATCGACCCCCGCTGCATTTCCGATCTGATCTCCGTCCTCCGCTCGGAGGATTTCTATCTGGAGCAGAACCGCGATATCTACGATACCATATACCGGATGTTCACCTACTCCATGACCATCGACCCGGTGACGGTCCTTGACCAGATGAAGCAGGGCGGCGTTTTCCGGGAGGAGAGCACCGCCCGCTACCTCAGGGAGCTCATGGACATGACCCCCACCTCGGCCAACGCCATGAAGTACGCCCAGATCGTCCGGGATCAGGCGCTGCTGCGCAACCTTATCACCGCCTGTAATGAGGTCAGCGAGGCGGCCGCTGCCGGCGGCGGCGAGGCGGGCACGGTGCTGGATCTGGCCGAGCGGAAGATCTATGCGCTCCGGCAGGGACGCATCATCGGCGGACTGATCCCCGCCTCCCAGGTGGTGCAGTCGGTCTACGCCAACCTCTCCGTGCTGGCCCGCTCGGGCAAGACCGTTCCGGGCGTGACCACGGGTCTGCGGGATCTGGACCGGCGGCTCATGGGTCTGAACAAGTCCGACTTCATTCTGGTGGCTTCCCGTCCCGGCATGGGCAAGACCTCCATCGCCCTGAACATGGCCATGGCCGCCGCCAAGGAAAACCGGCAGACCGTGGCGGTGTTCTCGCTGGAGATGAGCCGGGAGCAGCTGGTGCAGCGGCTCCTTTCCGCGGAGGGACGCATCAATCTGGGCCATCTCATCACCGGCAATCTCTCCCAGGAGGAGTGGCGCAGAGCCGCGCAGGCGGCAGCCTCCGTCTCCGCCACCGATATCCGCATCAACGACAATCCCAACATGACCGTGGCGGACATGAACGCCCAGTGCCGCCGGCTGGAAAATCTGGGTCTGGTGGTCATCGACTATCTCCAGCTCATGCAGTCCTCCGGCAGCGGCAACAGCTGGTCGGGCGAGAGCCGCACGCAGGCGGTCTCCGATATCTCCCGTATGCTCAAGATCATGGCCAAGGAGCTGAACGTGCCCGTGGTGTGCCTCTCTCAGCTCTCCCGTGCCAACGAGCAGCGCAGCGACAAGCGCCCCATGCTCTCCGACCTCCGCGAATCCGGCTCCATCGAGCAGGACGCGGACATCGTTATCGGTCTCTACCGGGAGGGCTACTACAATCAGGAGTGCGAGAACCCCAATCTGGCGGAGGCTATCGTGCTCAAGAACCGCCACGGCGAGACCGGCAAGGACTACCTGATCTGGCAGGGCGAGTATACCAGCTATGTGGACGCGGAGCTGAACCGGGATGAGTACGATTAAGCTCGATACCTCCCTTCTTCCCCCCGGCGGCCATGTGCTCTGCGCCGTCAGCGGCGGGGCGGACAGTGTGTGTCTGCTCTCTCTGCTCCGCGGCTGCCCCGACATCACCCTCAGCGCCGCCCACTTCAACCACTGCCTCCGGGGCGCGGAGGCCGACGGCGACGAGGCGTTCGTGGGTTCGCTCTGCGCGGAGTGGGGCATTCCCTTCTACAGCGGCCGGGGCGATGTGGCTGCCTATGCCGCGGAAAAGGGACTCTCTGCGGAAACGGCCGCCAGAGAAATGCGCTATGCCTATCTCTACGGGCAGGCGGACGCGCTGGGCGCGGACTGCATCGCCACGGCTCACAATGCCAACGACAATGCTGAAACGCTGCTGCTGCGTCTGGCCCGGGGCACCGGACTGAAGGGGCTCTGCGGCATTCCCCGAAAGCGGGGCAGACTGATCCGGCCTCTCCTTTCCGTGACCCGGGAGGAGATCCTGTGCTATCTGGACGAGCAGGGCATCGCGCACCGGGAGGATTCCACGAATGCGCTGGATGAGGCCGCCCGGAACCGCATCCGCCATCACGCCGTGCCTGCGCTCGAGAGCGTCAGCAGCGGCGCCGTGCGCTCCCTGTGCCGCACGGCGGAGGTGCTGGGGGAGGACGAGGAGTACCTCAGCGCACAGGCGCGGGAGGCCTATGCACGCATCTGCGACGGGGAGAGCCTGTCCGTCAGCGGACTGACGGCGCTCCATCCGGCGCTCCGCAGGCGGGTGCTGGAGCTGTTTACAAACGGCAATCTTCTCTATCCGCACCGGCAGGCGCTGCTGAAGCTCTGCGAGGGCAGCGAGAACGGAACACTGTCGCTCCCCGGCCTGATGGTACGCCGGAGCTATGACCGGCTGCTGCGGGAGAGCGGGGAGAATCCGCCGCTGCCGGAGCGGGAGCTTGTGCCCGGGGAGAGTATCCGCTGGGGCGAATATCGGATCAGCACGGGGCTGACGAAAGAAAAACCGGGAATTCAGAATTCGTTCAACACTTTTTTCTTTGCATATGGCAGAATATGTGGTAAACTGTTCCTCACGTCCCGCAGGGATGGCGATACCATTCTTTTTGCCCACCGGGAGGGGACGCGCAGCCTGCATCGGCTGATGATCGACGCGAAGATCCCCGCCCCGGAGCGCTCCGCCGTGCCCGTACTGCGGGATGAGGCGGGCGTGCTGGCGGTATACGGCTTCGGCCGCAGCCGCAGAGCACAGCCGGAGGACGGAGAGACCGTGCTCCGCGTCACGATAGAAAAAACTGGGAAGGAACAGAAAGAAAATGACTGAGGATTTTGAGACCATACTGTATACCGAGGAACAGCTCCGCGCCCGTGTGGACGAGCTGGGCCGGGAGCTGAGCCGGGATTTTGCCGGCAAAAACCCTGTTTTTCTGGGTGTGCTGAAGGGCTGCTTCGTATTCATGGCAGACCTCATCCGCCGCTTCGACGGCCCCTGCACGCTGGACTTTATGGCCGTGTCCTCTTATGGCGGCGGCACCACCTCCACCGGCGCGGTGAAGATCACCAAGGATCTCTCCTCCAGCATCCACGGCCGTCATGTGATCATCGTGGAGGATATTCTCGACACAGGCATCACCCTGAGCTATCTGCGGAAATATCTGATGAATCAGGAGCCTGCTTCCCTTACCATCTGCACCATGTTCGACAAGCCCGAGCGCCGCACCGTGCCTATCGAGGCGGAATACTCCGGCTTCACCATTCCCAATGCCTTTGTGGTAGGCTACGGTCTGGATTACGATGAACGATACCGCAACTACCCCGGCCTGGCGATCCTCAAGCCGGAGGTCTACAGCAAGTAAAAAAGAAACGGCTCCCTCATCGGGGCCGCCGAGCGAACCCCTACCCCATGAAAAGGATGTGATTTTTTGAATCCTCAGAACAACAACGGCAATAACAACCGCTTCCGCCAGCTGGGCTTTTATGTGGTCATGCTGGTGCTGATGCTGGCATCGATATATTCTATGCTGCGGGAGGCGAAGCCTGCCGAGGAGCTGAGCTACTCCGACGTGCTCACCCTCTTCCGGGAGGAGAAGGTCGAGAGCTTCTCTCTGAGCATGGAGGGCGAGCTGACCATGAAGCTCCGGGAAAAGGACGCGGACGGCCACAAGACCCGCACGGTGGACATTGCCAGCTTTTCCGCCTTCTACAATGACCTCAACGAGGTCATTCAGGAGCAGCTGGCGGCGGGCACCCTCACGGAGTATGACTACATTCCCGCCAAGGAGCCCAGTATCTGGCTGAGCTTTGTTCCCTATCTGCTCATGATGCTGGTCTTCGGCGCATTCTGGTTCTTCATGATGCGCAGAGTGCAGGGCGGCGGCGACGGCATGGGCGGCGTGGCTCGCTTCGGCAAGGCCCGCACCCGGCTGGGCAGCGAGGAGAAGCAGAAAAAGACCTTTGAGGATGTGGCCGGCGCCGATGAGGAAAAGGCCGAGCTTCAGGAAATAGTGGATTTCCTGAAGGATCCCAAGGCCTATGACGCCATGGGCGCGCACATCCCCGAGGGTGTGCTGCTGGTAGGCCCTCCGGGCACCGGCAAGACGCTGCTGGCCAAGGCCGTGGCCGGTGAGGCAGGCGTGGAATTCCTGTCGATTTCCGGCTCCGACTTTGTGGAGCTGTATGTGGGCGTGGGTGCAAGCCGCGTCCGCGATCTGTTCGATCAGGCCAAGAAGGCTGCCCCTGCCATCATCTTCAACGATGGGATCGATGCTGTGGGCCGTCAGCGCGGCAGCGGTCTGGGCGGCGGTCACGATGAGCGCGAGCAGACCCTCAACCAGCTTCTGGTGGAAATGGACGGCTTCAGCAACAATACCGGCGTTATCGTCATGGCGGCCACCAACCGCGCTGACATTCTGGACAACGCTCTGCTCCGTCCCGGTCGCTTCGACCGGCAGATCCATGTGGGTCTGCCCGACATCAAGGGCCGCGAGGAGATCCTGAAGGTACACGCCCGGAAAAAGCCTCTGGGCGATGATGTGTCCCTCTCCGACATTGCCAAGGGTACCGCCGGCTTCTCCGGCGCGGATCTGGAGAACCTGCTCAACGAGGCGGCGCTGCTGGCCGTGCGCCGGAAGGCACGCTTCATCATGCAGAAGGACATCGAGGAGGCGATCCTCAAGGTCGAAATGGGCCCCGAGAAGAAGAGCCGGGTGGTCACCGAGGAGACCAAGCGCCTTACCGCCTATCACGAGGGCGGTCATGCCATCGTGGGGCATTATCTGAAGCATATGGATCCCGTCCACTATATCACCGTCATCCCCAGAGGCGAGGCCGGCGGCTTCACGCTCTTCCGTCCGGATGAGGACAAGGCCGGCTACACCCGCAGCTATATGTACGAAAAGATCGTGATGGCACTGGGCGGTCGGGTGGCTGAGAAGCTGTTTCTGGATGATATTACCACCGGCGCTTCCGCCGATATCCAGCAGGCCAGCGCGATCGCACGCCAGATGGTCACCGTTTACGGCATGAGCGACAGGCTTGGCCCCATCAGCTTCGACAGCAGCGGCCACAGCATCTTCATCGGCCGCGATTTCGGACAGACCAAGAGCTATAGCGAGGAGACTGCCGCCATCATCGACGAGGAGGTCAAGAAGCTGTTCGATTCCGCTATGGCTGACGCGGAGCGGATCCTGACCGAGCACCGGGATCTGGTCGAGGCGCTGGCGCAGTACCTCATGGCCAACGAGAGCATGACCGGCGAGGAATTTGCCTGGTTCTGCGACCATGACGGTGAGCTGCCGCCCAAAAAGGAGGAAAGCCAGCCCGCTGCCGAGGCGGAGACGGAAGAGAACGCCCTCTGGTTCATGAAGGACGAGGAGGACGAAACCGCCGAGGAGAGCGAGGACGAATAAAGATTTTTCCTGATCAAAACAGGAGCCTTCTCCCACCGGGAGAAAGCTCCTGTTTTTGCACGCTGCGCTTCCTCCTCTGTACACTGTAAGACTATTGCTCAGCAGCGGCAGCGGAAGTCCTCCCGGAATGTATAGACAACTGAGGAAAGCTCCGGGGCTGAAAGCCGGTCACGGCGGCATTGACGTTTCGGGAAAATGTGCCGCCGGGGCAGTTGCCATTTCGCGCTGCGCGTGGTATAATACTCCGATAAAAAACATCAAGGAGATGGATATAGATATGAAGCTTGGCATCATCGGACTGCCCAATGCGGGCAAGACCACCCTCTTCAATGCCCTTACCGGCTCCCGGGCCGAAACGGGCAGCTATTCCAATGCCGCCGCTAAGGCCAATGTGGGCGTGGCAAAGGTGCCGGACGAGCGTCTGGACTGGCTCGCCGAGTATTATCATCCCAAGAAATATACCCCCGCTACCATCGAGTTTGTGGACATCCCCGGCGTGGGCAAGGGACAGGGCAAGGGCAATGCCGCCCTGCAGGCCATCCGGCAGGTGGACGCACTGGTGCAGGTGGTGCGCTGCTTTGAGAACGACGATATTTTCCTGGAGAACGCCGATGCGGCCCGGGACGCCGAAACGCTGGAGCTGGAGCTGATCCTCGGCGACATTGAGCTGGTGGAGCGCCGTCTGGACCGCGCGAAGAAGGCCAGCAAGTCCGGCGAGAAGAAGTATAAGCGGGAGATCGAAATGTGCACCGCGCTGCTGGAGCATCTCTCCGACGGCAAAAGCGCCCGGGACTTCGAGTTCACCGAGGAGGACACCGATATCCTGCAGGACGGCGGTCTGCTGAGCATCAAGCCCGTGATCTACGTGGCCAATCTGGACGAGAACGGCATGAGCCATTATGCCGAGGAGGAAAATTACCGGGCGCTCTCCAAACTGGCTGCCGAGAAGAGCTGCGCTGTGCTGCCTGTGGCCGCCAAGTTCGAGGAGGACATTGCCGATATGGACGCGGAGGAGGCCTCCATGTTCATGGAGGAGCTGGGTCTTACCGAACGGGGTCTGGACCGGCTCATCCGCACCTCCTATGATCTGCTGGGCTACATCTCCTTCCTGACCGCCGGCGAGGACGATGTACACGCCTGGACGATCGTCCGGGGCACCAAGGCGCCCCGCGCCGCCGGCAAGGTGCATACGGACATCGAGCGCGGCTTCATCCGCGCCGAGATCGTGGCCTTTGAGGATCTGAAGGCCTGCGGCACCATGGCTGCCGCCAAGGAGAAGGGACTTTTCCGTCTGGAAGGAAAGGATTATGTGATGCAGGATGGAGACATCACCAATTTCCGCTTCAACATTTAAAAAACGCATCGATCTTCTGGACGGCTGGCGTACACTGGCCGTCCTTTGCATGGTGGTCTGGCACCTGCTCTATGACCTCCGTCAGCAGGGCATCGGGGGGATCGTGCCCACGCTCTACCCGTGGCGGCTCATCCGCTGCGCGGCGGTACACTCCTTCCTGTTTCTGGCGGGGCTCAGCTGCTCTCTGAGCAAGAACAACCGCCGCCGGGGCGGGAAGCTCTGCCTCTGCGCCATGGCTGTGAGCGTGGTGATGGCCGCCATCGGCGAGCCCGTGCTCTTCGGCATCCTGCATCTGATGGCGCTCTGCACGCTGCTGTGGTCATGGCGGGAGCCCCGGGGCAGCGTGTGGCTGGGGCTGGGCTGCCTGGCTCTGTTCGCGGTGCTCTATCCGTGGCTGCCGGATGTGCGCGTGAGCTTCGATGGGCTCTTCTGGCTGGGGCTGCGCAGCGAGAGCTTCTACAGCGCGGATTACTATCCGCTGCTGCCCTGGGGCCTGCTCTTTTTTGCGGGCGCTTTTCTGGGGGAGAAGCTCTGCCCGCATCTGGGCCGCCGGACGCTTCCCGCGTGGTTTACCTGGCCGGGCCGCCATGCCCTGCTGCTCTATGCGCTTCACCAGCCGGTGCTGCTGGCTCTGATCCGGCTCTATCAGAATATGGGCTGAAAAAGGAATCGAATATGCAAACAAAGTATGGGAACAGGGCTTGACAGCGACGAGTGACCGTGCTATACTCAAAGCACAATAAGAGCTCCCCCAGATGGAATGTCGGTGTAAATCCGAAGCGGCGTCCTTGCCACCGTAACAGTCGGGTCTTTCTTCGGGAACTTGCTCAGTGTTTACGTTTCAGGGGCAGCGTAATGAGTAACGAGATTCGTTGCGTTGCTGTTCGGAGGAACCCGAATGGCAACTTTTCGTTACTGGATCCTCTGCTTTGCGGGCACCTCCTCAGCCTTGCAAAGGGTGTTCTGCCGGACCCTCCGCCGTTTTCTTCGGCGGAGGGTCTTCCTGCATTCAGAGCCGTGTTCGGGAAAAGGCGGTTGACAAATTTTCCGCGCCGTGCTATGATGAGCCATGCATAGATGGGGGAACT
>JAGHSH010000291.1 GCA_018065965.1 Candidatus Apopatocola equi | reverse complement strand
GCTCAAGGGCCGCGAGACCCGGGAAATGGGACTGTTTGACATCTCCCGCACGGTGGGTACGGTGCTGCAGGACTCCGACGGGCAGTTCATCGGTCTGACCGTCGCGGAGGACATTGCCTTTGCACTGGAAAATGACTGTGTGGAAGAGCCGGAGCTTCATGGGCGTGTGCTGGAGGCAGCCCGGGCAGTGAGTATGGAGGAGCATCTGCTCCATGCGCCCAAGGAGCTCTCCGGCGGACAGAAGCAGCGGGTCTCCATGGCGGGCGTACTGGTGGAGCAGGTGGAGCTTCTTCTTTTCGATGAGCCCCTTGCCAATCTGGACCCGGCCACGGGAAAGACCGCCATTGAATTGATCGATGAGCTGCAGAAGCGCACCGGCGCCGCGGTAATCATCATCGAGCACCGGTTGGAGGATGTGCTGCAGCGTCATGTAGACCGGGTCGTGCTTATGGGCGAAGGCCGTATCCTCTCCGATACGGATCCGGATACACTGCTCTGCACTGAAGCTCTCCGGGAGAACGGCATCCGCGAGCCCCTCTACCTGACGGCGCTGAAGTACGCCGGCGTACCCTTGCGTCCGGAGATGCATCCGGCTTCTGCGGAAGACCTTGCCCTCAGCGGGGAGCAGAGGGAGCAGGTACGCCGCTGGTTTCAGGCCGCGGCGCAGAAGAAGAGCGAGGAGAAGGGGAGCGCACAGCTCTCCGTCGAGAGCGTGAGCTTTCGCTATCCCAACGGCTTTCAGGCTCTCTCCGACATCTCCGTTTCGATCCGTAAGGGTGAAATGGTTGCCATTGTCGGCAAGAACGGCGCAGGCAAGTCCACCTTTGCCAAGCTCCTCTGCGGCTTTCTGAGCCCTGATAGGGGCAGCTTGTCCCTGACGGGCTGCGAGCTTGCCGCACTTTCCGTCAAGGAGCGTGCAGACCATATCGGCTATGTGATGCAGAATCCGAATCAGATGATCTCCAAGACCATGATCTACGATGAGGTGGCGCTGGGACTGCGTACCCGGGGCGTCGCCGAAGCGGAGATCCGCTCCCGCGTGGAGGAAACGCTGAAGGTCTGCGGCCTCTATCCCTTCCGCAACTGGCCGGTTTCCGCTCTCAGCTACGGGCAGAAAAAGCGGGTGACGATTGCTTCCATTCTGGTACTGGAGCCGGAGATCATCCTGCTGGACGAACCTACGGCCGGACAGGATTACAGGCATTATACCGAGATCATGGAGTTCCTGACCGCCCTCAACCGCCGCGGCATCACGGTCGTGCTTATCACCCACGATATGCACCTGATGCTGGAGTATGCGCCCCGTTCCATCGTTTTCACGGACGGGCGGCTGATCGCGGATGAAAGCTCTGCAGCTGTACTCACCGATGAGACTCTCGTTGCCCGGGCGTATCTGAAGGAGACCAGTCTTTACCGTCTGGCGCTCCTCTGCGGTATCGACGACCCAACGGCCTTTGTGCGCAGCTTTATCCGCTTTGAAAGAGAGGCAGGGGAGAGATGAACGGAATTTTCAATTATATTGACCGCCCCTCGCCCATTCATGCGCTCACCGGGGCCACAAAGCTCTTCTGCCTGATCTTCTGGAGCCTTGCCGCCATGACCACCTTTGATACCCGTATGCTGGCGGTTCTGCCTGTGCTGAGTCTGCTGCTCTTCGCCATTTCCAGGATCCGCATCCGGGATGTTTCGTTTATGCTGGGCTTTACGGCGGCCTTCATGCTGCTTAATAACCTGCTGGTGTTCCTCTTCGCGCCCCTCCACGGCGTGGAGGTCTACGGCAGCTGCCATGAGCTGATCGCTCTCGGCGGTCGGTATGTGCTCACCAGGGAACAGCTTTTCTATCATCTCAACCTGTTTCTGAAATACCTCTCCACGATCCCTGTGGTGCTGCTTTTTGTCTGCACCACCAACCCCAGCGAATTCGCCGCCTCCCTGAACCGTATCGGCGTGAAGTATACGGTTGCCTACTCGGTGGCACTGGCACTCCGCTACATCCCCGATATCCAGCAGGAGTACCGGGACATCTCGCTCTCCCAGCAGGCGCGGGGCATTGAGCTCAGCAAAAAGGAGAATCTCATTAAGCGGCTCAAGAGTGCATCGGCCATCCTCATTCCGCTGATCCTCTCCAGCATGGACCGCATTGAACTGATCTCCAATGCCATGGAGCTTCGCGGCTTCGGCAAGGGGAAAAAGCGCAGCTGGTACATGGCACGTCCCTTCCGTGCTCCCGATTTGCTCTGCATGGGAAGCTGTGTGCTGCTCTTTGCCCTGTCGCTGTATCTCAACTTCCGCAACGGCAGCCGTTTCTGGAATCCCTTTATCTGAAAAGAAAGCCCGGGACATCCCCGGGCTTTTCTGCGGCAAATCTGCGTTGACAGACGTCAACGCAGCCCGTATAATGAGAAAAAAGTCCCTTTCTGCCGAAATCGGCGGAGGGCGTGACTGCTGAGAGGACGGTAAGAGTCTTGCCGTGATCAGAAAGAACAACAGGAGAACAGAGCCATGAACGCCGAACTCGTTAACGAATTCCGCTCCCTTCTTTCCGCCGTCCCCCGGGAGGGGATGCCGGAGCTGCTGAAATTTATAGAGAAAAGTGATTTTTACACCGCACCTGCTTCTACGCGGTACCACGGCGCCTGCGAGGGCGGTCTGCTGGCGCACAGTATGAATGTGTACCGCTGCCTGCTGCGCAAAAAGCTCGCAGAGGGCGGACTCTGGCATGAGAAGCTCGCGGACATCCCGACGGAGAGCATCGTGATCACCGCGCTGCTTCACGATATCTGCAAGACCTATTATTACACGGTGGAGATGCGAAACAAAAAGGTGGACGGAGCCTGGGTGCAGGTGCCTTCCTACACGGTCGATGATAAGATCCCCTACGGTCACGGAGAGAAGTCCGTGATGATGATCGAGGAGTACATCCGCCTCAAGCCCTATGAGCGCTACGCCATCCGCTGGCACATGGGCCCCTACAGCGGGGAAGGGGACTGGAACACCCTCAATGCAGCCATGGAGCGCTTCCCGCTGGTCATGGCCCTTTTTGAAGCGGATCTGGAAGCCACGCATATTCTGGAATGCTGAGTTCTTCCGCATTTATTCATAAATTCGCCATGATTCGGACACAGTTCCGTGGTACGATTCGGCGCGTTGATTCAGAAATAAAGAAAGAGGTCAAAGCATGAAGAAAGAAATCAGATTTGCTGTTGAGATCACCCTGACCCTTGCAGTGCTTCTCCTGTCTTTTTTTGTCCTCTCCCGCCATTATTCCAAGGTGGAGACTTATGCACAGGACATCGAGTATCTGGAAGAGAAGAAAAGCTCCGTGCTCGATCTGGCCGGAGCGGCCACCACTGCGTCGGTTGCCATCACGCTCCTGCCCGATGATGTGGCCACGCCCATAGCCGAGAAGATCACCGACCTCAGCTCCTATTTCCTGCTGATCGTGGCTGCGGTGGTGCTGGAGAAGTATCTGCTTACCATAGCGGGCTACATATCCTTCCGCGTCCTGCTCCCGGCGGCGTGTATACTCTTCCTCATCTATTTCCTCGGCCGCAACGAAAACTACAAAAGCGTGGCCATCAAGCTCTCTGCCTTTGCCCTGAGCATTGCCGTGCTTATCCCCGTCAGCATCCGCATCTCCCGGATGATCGAGACGACCTATGAAGCCGTGTCTCAGAGCTCTGTGGAGGAAATTGTGGAAACTACCCAGCAGATGACTGCCCCGGAGGAGGAAGGGAGCGGCGAAGCGCCTGCAAGCTGGTGGCAGGAGATCTGGAACAATGCTCGTCAGACTGCCGGAAAGCTCACCAAGGGTGTTACCGCTGTTCCCAAGAAGCTCTCCGACCTGCTCAACCGCTTTATCGAAGCGGTAGCGGTCATGATCATCACCTCCTGCGCCATCCCCATTCTGGTGCTGCTGGGCTTCCTGTGGCTCATCAAGCTCTTTATGGGGCTGGAGTTCCGTCCCTCGGCTTACCGCTTCCGTCCCCGCAGACGGGAGGAGTTTCCTCATCCCTCCGGAGAGAAGGAGTCATAAAGCACGAAAACAGCCCCGATGATTTTGCCGGTGTGTGATATGGATGTTTTTTAAATATGGATTTTGTACGGCAAAATCCGATGCTCGTTATTGACAAGGACAAACATAGATTTTTCGGAATTGCGAGGAGGAATATATTATGGATTATCCAATCCCCAAACACTTGCAATCATTTTTCACTTTAACCGGCGAAGAAAATAGTGAATTTAATGCAACTGGAATAATTCATTGTTCTTGCAACTGTGAGCAATTTGAGATATGGGAGAGCAATGATCGCAATATTGTGAAGTTGGTATGCAAACAATGCGGCAAGGAAATAATCATCTTTGATAGTGGAAAACATGGGTGGGACGGATTTGTGTGTGGACATGATTATCTCGATCGTTCATTGCCATATAAGAAATATAAATGTCCGGATTGCGGTCAAGATGGATTTAAAGTGTCTGTGAAGATTTCCTCTCAAGGCAAGCAAGACTTTTTAGACGTATGCATAGCAAATGATGATTCATTTACACCAGACGACTGGGTTGATGGATTTGAGTGGATAACAATTTCTGTCTTCTGCACAACTTGCTCTTTCAAGGAAAAAGATTGGGTTGATTTAGAAACAATGTAGATAAACATCGGCATATCGGATTAAAGCATTACCCACCGAAAAGTAAAATTCCTTTTCGGTGGGTAATGCTTTTGAAAAAACATCCTTATGCGGCTCACGCATTCATCGGGGCTGTTTTTCTTATGGGAACGCTCTTTCAGAAGACTCTTCTGCCGCCCATATAGGTAGCGCAGACCTTCACGTTCCTGATAGTGTCCGCGGGAATCTCGAAAAGATTTTTCTCCAGAACAACGAAGTCAGCCAAAAAGCCGGGGCAGATCCTTCCGCGGCAGCTTTCCTCAAAGCTGGCCTCGGCACTGTGGACCGTATAGCTGTCGATGGCCTCCTGTACGCTGAAAGCCTGCTCAGGAAGATAGGGGCCGACTCCGTCCCGGAGGGAGGTGCGGGTGACGGCGCACTGTATGCCGGCAAGCGCATCGGGCAGCTCCACCGGGCAGTCTGTGCCGTTGCTGACGGAAAGTCCGGCATCCATCAGCGTTTTCCAGCTGTAGCTGGTCTCAGCCCGTGCTGTGCCCACCCGCTGCGCAACAATGTGGTTGTCGTAATCAAGGAAAATACTTTGGGCATAAATGTGCATCTGCAGCTTTGCAAGACGCTCCAGCTGGTCCGCCCTTGTGATCTGACAATGCACCACGCCGTGCCTGTGATCGCTGCGGGGATTCTCCGTCAGCGCACGCTCCACAGCATTAAGCACCATGTCTAGACAGGCGTCGCCGATGGCGTGAACAGCGACCTGCATCCCAACGGAATTCGCATAGCCGATCATCCGGTCCATGGTTTCCTGCGAGAAGCAGGGAAAGCCGCAGGTGGAGGGGTCATCACTGTAGGGCGCAGAGAGAAAGGCGGTGCGTGCGCCAAGTGACCCGTCGCCAAGCATTTTCAGCGGGCCGAATCGGTAAAGCTCACTGCCCACGCCGGTTTTATACCCGGCCTCGACGAATTCCTTCAAAGTATCCGGAGAGCTGAAATTATTCTGAGAGTAGATGCGCACGGTCATCTCTCCGGCCTCTTCCAGTTCACGATAGGCCTCCACCACCGTCTGCCAGGGGAGCGCACTGAAAGCGGAGAAGTCATCGGAGTGGCAGCCGGTCACGCCGTAGGCATTGAGCGCCCGGGAGCCCGTGCGGATCATCTCTTTCAGCTCCTCCTTGGAGGGAACGGGAAGCCGGGAATAGACCGCATCCATGGCGTTATCATAGAACACACCGTCGAGCCGGCCATCGGCCATTCCGATCCGTCCGCCCTCGGGACAGGGCGTGTTTTCATCCAGACCCAAAAGCTCCAGCGCTTTGCTGTTAACGACCAGACAATGGCCGCAGCAGCGAATGATCAGCAGTGGAATATCGCCGGCCACCGTGTCCAGATCGTAGCGGTTTGGCAGCCGGTGAACATCCTTGAAATAGTCCTGATTCCAGCCTCGACCTATGATCCAGCCGCCCCGTCCCTTATGCTCTGCGATAAAGATGCGAAGATATGCCAGCATATCGGAAAGAGAATCGGTGTGTTCCGCCAGAAGCGGACTGGAGAGTGCCTGGCCGTAGTTGAGAAGATGCATATGGCTGTCGGTAAAACCGCTGCAGACAAACTGTCCTTCCAGATCGGTGACAGCGTCGCCTTCCGCGCAGAGCGCGAGAGCCTCCTGCGTGCTGCCGGCAAAGATAAAGCGGCCGTCCTCTACGCCGAATGCCTCTACGAGAGGCAGCTGCCCGGTGTAAACCTGCCCGTGAATGAAAAAGCTGCGCATTTCTATCTCCTTTCAGGGCGCTGCAGAAGCAAGCTCTGCTATGCGATCATGAACTGCCTGTACATAATAGTCCTGGGGACGGGAAGCTGCAGCCTCAATGGCAGCCTCCGTAACCTTCTCCCTCAGTGCGGGGGAGAGCTGGTCTGCAAAATTATACCAGAGATTAACGAGCCGATCCTCGGCTTCTGTCAGCATTTCGTCCTCAGCGCAGTCCCTTGCCGCGAGGAGATATTCTCCTGCCTGATCATAGTCTGCCGGGAAGCTGCCATAAACGCCATACAGCAGCTTGCCGGCATTGAGCATACAGGCAACGCTGCCGAGCTCTGCACCTCTTTGCCACAGCGAAAGAGCCTCGTTCATATCCTTATGTTCCATGCGAATAATAGCCAGTTCGTTGTAAGCACTCGGTTCACCAAGGGCTGCAGCCTTCTCATACCAAAGTACCGCATTGGGCTCGTCCTGGAAGAGATTGGTGTAGAGATCACCCAGACTCTTCATAGCCACCTCATCCTCGCTTCTGTCCGCGTAGAAGCCTGCCAGCTTTAGTCCTTGTTCCTTCTTCAGCAGGGGAAGCTCACCGGAGAGAATACTGTTGGCGTCATCGATCAGGTCGTTATCTGTGAGTCCTCCTGCCCAATATGCCTGATGAATACAGGACTTACCGGCCATGTCGACCAGGGCAAGAGACAGACGGCTTTCGTCATCCACAAAGAAACGGTAGAACTTTTTGTCCGCAAAGAAATCGATCTCCGGTGTAGGCGAGTAGTAATAGATTTCGTCGCTCTTTCCAATCGCGTCCTGCAGGACGGCAGAGAACTCTTCTCCCGGTGTGAATTGACTGATCACGGCGCTGAGCCTTCGGTCGTCATCAAAGATAAGCGAAACAACATCGTCTTCGCAGTCAATGTCGGCGCTCAGACCCAACTCCTCACCGGTGTAGTAGGTATACTCCAGAGGAATGTCGTCAGGATCGGCGAAGGGGCCGAGCTTACTCCGAAGCTCCTCCGGATTCATGCCGAAGATACTGTTGTCCTCAATGGTGAGCAGATGCACATCCGTGAAGGAGAAAGGACGCGGCGGAATAGGATCCGTCTGCAGAAGCTGCTGCGCAACAGCTTCCGCGCCCTCCCAGCCATGTGTCGTGACTTCAAAGGAGGCGTAGCAGCCGCCTGAGATCTTATATACGGAGAGCATGGTTTCTGTCTCGCCGTTTTCTTTTATGCTCTTGGTGAGGAGACAGCCCTGATCGGCGTTTTCTCCGAGAGAGAGCGTTACGGCATCGCAGCTGAGCGCGCCGTAATCTGTTTCAAAATACTTTTTGACCCAGCCCAGCTGTCTGTTTTCCGTGAAGCCCGAATGGCAGCGGAACAGGTTTACATTCAGGGAAACGAGTCCGCCTTCCGTTTCAAAATCGCAGCTGAGCACATTGCAGCAGGATTCCCGGTCTATGATTTCATACAGAGCCTCAAAGCTCTCCGGCGGCGTGCGTGCTTGCCACTCAGCGGCAATTGCCTCATCGGGAGCGAGCAGTGTTACGCCGAAGTCCTCAAAGCGCAGCGCTCCGTCTTTGCAAAGCCCGACGGTACTGTCAGTCTCGTGGCTGACATTCGGTGCAGGATCCAGAGAGAAGAGCTGAGCGGCAAGCGCCTCCGCGTCCTGCCCGTTGAAAGCCTCTACAACACATTCCACGCGCCGCGTACCTGCAACTCTGTCAAATACAAAAAAGCTTTCCGGCCGTCCCTCGTCATTAACGGTATCCGCCTTATAGCAATGCTGTTTCGGATCTCCGCTGCCGGTGAAGAGCCTGATCTGCGCGTTTTCTGCCTGTTTCTCCGAGGTATAGACATTCAGAAAATATTGCATCACGTCAATCTCACGGGCGCCCTCATCGCAGGGCAGAAGCTGTACGGAAAAACAGGCATCTCCGTTCCTTGTGGAGAAGGCAGCCCAGTTCAGGGGATAGCATTCATCCGTCCGCAGGATCAGGTCAAGCTCCGCAAGCGTTTTGGGAACATTCTCGTTCTCCCACAGGTCACTGACAGAGTCAGGGAAGGTAAGGCTCATACCGAAGGCGTCGAAGCGAAGAACATTCCCGCTGCGAACGCCGAGAAATCCTCCGGTCTCGTTTACGGCAGAAGCGGTCGAGGTCTCCGCGGCAGGCGCACCGCAGGAGCAAAGGAGCACCGCACAAAGCAGGACACAAAGGCAGGTAAT
>JAGHSH010000254.1 GCA_018065965.1 Candidatus Apopatocola equi | reverse complement strand
CGCTTCCTTACTCTTCCCGTCCGGCTTGGCGAGAACGTGGACGGGATCAGCGGGGCGACCGTTTCCTCCACCGCCGTGGCGGAGGGCGTGAACCGCATCGGAGAGTGTCTCTCCGCTCTGCTCGATGCAGGAATCGAAAACACTGCCGACTCTGCCGCCACGCAGACAGACTGAAGGGAGGTATACGGAACCATGTTTTCATCCTTTCCCGGCGGCGTGCGTCTGTAGCACGCTCTGCCCTCCGTACCCATCACAACGCCCGAGACCGTGCCCCCCTGCGGACGGTATATCCTGCCTCTGCGGATGCACATCGGTGCGCCTTCCCGGCCTCTGGTGGAGGTCGGGACGCAGGTGAAGCGGGGCGAGAAGATCGCCGAGGCTCAGGGCGGCATCTCCGCCTGCCTCCACTCCCCCGTCTCCGGCACCGTCAGCGCGATCGAGCCCCATCTGACCGCCTCCGGCAGCCGCACGGATTGCATCGTCATCGACAGTGACGGTCTGAACACCCCCGATCCGTCTCTCCGGCCCCATCCGGAATGCGAGCACGACCCGGACGCGCTCATTGCGCTGGTGCGGGAGGCCGGGATCACCGGCATGGGCGGCGCAGGCTTCCCCACCGCCGCCAAGATCCTCTCCGCCCGGGGCAAGGCGGACACAGTGCTCTTCAACGGCGCGGAATGCGAGCCGGGCATCGTCAGCGATTTTTGCTCCATGCTGGATAATAGCCCGCAGCTTCTCCACGGTATGGAGCTGCTGCTCATGGCCTGTGGCGCGGAAAAGGGCGTGCTGGCCATCGAAGAGAACAAGAGCGAGGCTATCTCCCTTCTCTCTCCCCTGCTTCCGGAGCGCATCACCCTCCGCGTCCTGCCCACCGCCTATCCGCAGGGCGGTGAGAAGCAGCTCATCTACCGCTCCCTCGGCCGGGAGGTACCCTCCGGCGGTCTGCCCGCCGACGTGGGCTGCGCCGTGTTCAACGTGGAAACGGTCATCGCCGTGGCGGAGGCCGTGGAGAGCGGCAAGCCTCTCATTGAGCGTTACTGCACCGTCACCGGCACCGCTCTGCAAAAGCCGAAGCTTGTAAAGATCGCCATAGGCACTCCCGTGGAGCATATTCTCCGCTCCGTCGACCCCCTCTGCGAGCCCCGGAAGGTCATTGCCGGCGGCGTGATGATGGGTTCCTCCCTCTTCGACCTCTCCGTGCCCGCAGAGAAGGGCACCAACGGCATCTTTGCCATGGCGCTGGACGATACCCGCTTCCGGGAGCAGAGCGTCTGCATCCGCTGCGGACGGTGCGCCGAGAACTGTCCCATGGGGCTCATGCCCAATTACCTTTATATGTTCGTGAAGAAAAATGCTTTGGATAAGCTCCGGGCCTATCACCTCAACGACTGTCTGGACTGCGGGGTCTGTGCCTACGGCTGTCCTGCCCGGCTGCCGCTGAATCAGAGCTTCCGGCTGGGCAAGGCAAAGCTCCGGGCCGACGATGCCGCCCGGCGGGCGCGGGAACAGGCAGAAAAGGAGGCGCGGTGATCATGGAAGAAAAAAAGCTCTATGTCAGCTCCGGCCCCCACATCCGGGGGAAGGAGAGCGTGTCCTCGCTGATGCTTTCGGTGCTATTGGCTCTGCTGCCCGCCCTGCTCGCCGGTGTGTATCTCTTCGGGCTGCGGGCGCTGTGGGTCGTTCTGGTGAGCGTGGGCAGCTGCGAGCTCTTTGAGTGGGGCTGGTGCGCCCTTACGCACAGGCAGAATACCCTCCGCGATCTCTCTGCCGCCGTCACGGGGCTGCTGCTGGGGCTGTCTCTCTCCCCCACGGTGCCCCTGTGGCTGCCGCCTGTCGGCGCCTTCTTCGCCATTGTGGTGGTCAAGCAGCTCTACGGCGGACTGGGCAAAAACTTTCTGAACCCCGCTCTGGCAGGACGCTGTTTCCTCTTTGCCTGGGCCCCCCTCATGAGCAGCTGGGTTGCTCCCCGCTGTGCGGACGCCGTCAGCGCAGCCACGCCCCTGGCCGTGATGAAGACCCTGTCCCTGCCCCCGGAGAGTCTGCTCAGCAGCTTTCTGGGCTTCAAGGGCGGCTGCATCGGCGAGGTGAGCGCCGCCGCCCTGCTGCTGGGCGCAGCCTTTCTGCTCCTGCGGGGCGTGATCCGGCTCCGCATCCCTTTGAGCTATCTGCTCACCGTGGCCGTGCTCACCTTCCTCTTTCCCCGGGGCAATGAGCGCATCCTGTGGATGAGCCATCAGCTGCTCTCCGGCGGACTGCTGCTGGGTGCGTTCTTCATGGCCACCGACTATGTGACCTCCCCCACCACCGCCCGGGGTCAGCTGCTCTACGGCGTGTTCTGCGGCGTTCTGACCGTTCTGATCCGCTATTTCGGCTCTTATCCGGAGGGCGTGAGCTTCTCCATTCTCATCATGAACCTGCTGGTCTGGACACTGGACCGGCTGCATATGCGCAGGGTATTCGGACACGGAAAGGAGGCGCGTACATGAAGCTCGGCAGAATTTTCCGCGAAGGCCTTGTGAAGAACAATCCCGTTCTGTCTCTGCTGCTGGGGCTCTGCTCCACCATGGCCGTCACCACCTCCCTCTTCAACGGGCTGGGCATGGGTCTGTCCGTAACGGTGATCCTCTGCTGCTGCAATGTCTGCATCTCTCTCCTTCGCAGGCTCATCCCCGATAGCGTGCGCATTGCCGTTTATGTGGTCATCATTGCAGGCTTTGTCACCGTGGTGGATCTGCTGCTGCAGGCTCTGCTGCCTGCGCTCAGTGAATCGCTGGGCGTGTTCATCCCCCTTATCGTGGTCAACTGCATCATCATCGGCCGGGCGGAGGCCTTCGCCTCCCGCGCCAGCGTGCCGGAGGCCTTTGCAGACGGGCTCTCGCAGGGGCTCGGCTACACGGCGGTGCTCGTGATCATGAGCGTTGTCCGGGAGCTGCTGGGCAGCGGTACCTTCGGTGCAGGCGTGTTCAACGGCGGCGCAGGCTGGCAGCTCTTCCCGGAGGAATACGCCTGCAGCTACCTGATCCTTCCCTTCGGCGGCTTTCTGACGCTGGGCTGTCTGATCGCGCTGGTGCAGCATCTGCGCACCCGCAGAAGCTCTCCGGAGAGCAGAGAGGAGGGCGGGGCATGCTGAGCCGTATCGTTTCCGTTTCTCTCAGCGCCATTCTGGCCGAGAACTTTATCTTCTCCCGTTTTCTGGGCATCTGCCCCTTCGTGGGTGTGGCCGGCTGCCGGGACACCGCCGTGGGCATGGGTCTGGCCGTGACCTTTGTCATGAGCCTTGCCTCCGCCGTGTGCTGGTGGGTGGACAGGCTGCTGACGGCGCTGGGTCTTGCCTATCTGCAGACCCTCGCCTTTATTCTGGTCATCGCCTCGCTGGTGCAGTTCGTGGAAATGTTCCTGCGGAAAAATATCCCGTCTCTCTACCGCTCGCTGGGCATCTATCTGCCCCTCATCACCACCAACTGTGCGGTGCTGGGTGCGGTGCTGCTGAATGCTCAGGAGGGCAGCGGCTTTTTCGAGAGCGTTTTCTTCGGCGCTGCCGCCGGGCTGGGCTTCCTGCTGGCTATCACGCTCTTTGCAGAGGTACGCGAGCGGCTGGATTACAGTGCCGAGTGCCCCAAATGCTTTGAGGGCACCCCCATCTCGCTCATCACCGCGGCGCTCATCGCGCTGGCCTTTATGGGCTTCCGCGGCATGAAGATCCTGTGAGGAGGGCAAGAAAATGAACATACTTTCTGCCGTTGCCGTGCTGGCCGGATTGGGCGGTCTGTTCGGTCTGGCGCTGGCCTATGCCTCCGGCGTGTTCTTTGTGAAAACCGATGCGCGGGAGGAGCGCATCAGCGAGGTACTGCCCGGCATCAACTGCGGCGGCTGCGGCTTTGCCGGCTGCGGCGGCTGCGCCGAAGCCATTGCCGCAGGTCGCGCCGCTGTGACCGCCTGCATCCCCGGCGGCAGCGAGACAGCCGCCAAGGTCGCCGGTATCATGGGTGTGGAGGCCGAAGCACAGGAGCTGCGGGTGGCCTTTGTCCGCTGCGCCGGGGGCAGCCTCGGCCAGAAATACGAATATACCGGCGTGAAGGACTGCCTTGCCGCCACCCTTACCGGCTCGTCCGCGGGCCCGCAGCTCTGCGAGCAGGGCTGTCTGGGCTTCGGCAGCTGTGCTGCCGCCTGCCGCTTCGGGGCTCTGCGCGTGGAGAACGGTGCGGCCGTAGTGGACGCCGATCTCTGCACCGGCTGCGGCCAGTGCGTTTCCGCCTGTCCAAAAAAGCTCATCGACATGATCCCCTACCGCGCCGCCGTGACCGCTCCCTGCTCCGGCTGTGAGAAGGGCAGCGTCACACGGAAGCGCTGCGCCTCCGGCTGCATCGGCTGCGGAAAGTGCGAAAAGCTCTGTGAGCACGGCGCCGTTCGCATCATCGGCGGTCACCCCGTCATCGACTACGCAAAGTGCGTGGGCTGCGGCGAATGCGTCGGGGCGTGTCCCCGGCAGCTTCTCCGTACCACGCCCCGTTTCCGCTCATGAAGCGCGCAGGGCTTGCCGCAGTACTGCTGTGTCTGCTCCTCTCCGGCTGCGCCGCCGCGCCGGAGACGGAGAGCGTCAGCTTCTTCGCCATGGACACCCTTATGAGCGTACAGGCAGCGGGCGAAAACGCCTCCGCTGCGCTGCAGGCGGCGGAGGCGCGGGTCAACGAGCTGGAGCGGATGTTCTCCGTGACCCGTCCCGAAAGCGAGCTGGCGCAGCTGAACGCGGCGGGCAGCCTTACCGTCAGCGAGGACACCGCCGCCCTGCTGGAGCGGGCGCTGGCCTTCGGGAAGCTGACGGACGGCCGCTTTGATATCACCGTCAGCCCCGCCGTGGACGCCTGGGGCTTTTATACCGATGATTACCGCGTCCCCGATGCCCCGGAGCTCTCTGCGCTGCGGGAGCGCATCGACTTCCGGCGTGTTGCGCTGGAGGGCTGCCGCGTCGTGCTGGGCAAGGGGCAGCGGCTGGATCTGGGCGGCATCGCCAAGGGCTATGCCTCCGAGGAGATCTGCCGCATCCTCCGGCAGGAGGGCGTGGAGAGCGGTCTGATCGTGCTGGGCGGCAGTGTGCAGACCCTCGGGGCAAGACCGGACGGCTCTCTCTGGCGCATCGGCATTCAGCACCCGGACGGCAGCGGCTATCTGGGCGTCTGGACGGGTCGGGACTGCGCCGTGGTCACCAGCGGTGACTACCGGCGGTATTTTGAGCAGGACGGGAAACGCTACCACCACCCGCTTGACCCCCGTACCGCCGCCCCCGCCGAGAGCGATCTGCGCACCGTGACCGTGATCTCCGCCGACTGTGTGAAGGCCGCCGCCCACAGCACCGCCCTTTTTTTCATGGGAAGGGAGGCCGCGCTGGCATTCCGCCGCGCGCAGGAGGACTTTGAG
>JAGHSH010000213.1 GCA_018065965.1 Candidatus Apopatocola equi | reverse complement strand
TGGATATGCCCCTGATGAGCAGAGAGGAGATCACGCCGCGGTTGCCCGGGCGAGCGTTATAATGGCGGAGGGGTTCAGCGCGGCTCACTCGCAGACCGTGGCGGGCGTGTTGTTCTCCAGAGGGGCGGCGGCCGCGGAGAGAGTCATGGACATATTGGTTCCGGTATCCCCGGCGGGCACCGGAAATACATTCAGCTTGTTGACAGCTTCTTTGCTGCCGTTCAAAGAGGCGGCGGCGCAGCGGAGCATCTCGCCCAGCTGCTCGCCGCTGATGGTGATATTCACAGCGGATTGTCCTCCAAAAAAGATCTGTGTAATTCTCTGCGCTCAGACGATGGAATCAATATATATCTCGACACGCTCCACGGCCACGCCGGTGGACTGCGCCACCCGGTAGCTGACCTCGCTGCGTATGCTGCTGGTCACGGCGGAAAGGTTGATGCCGTGCTCCACGATAATATGGAGCTCAATGGCCACACCGTTCTCCGTGAGCGCGATCTTTACGCCCTTGGTCATGGAATTTTTCTGGAGGAGCTGGACAAGACCGTTTTCTTTCTTCGGCCCTGCCATACCCTTCACGCCAAAGCAGCGGCTTGCCGCATCCCCGGCCAGCCAGGTAAACACGTCATTGGCGATGGTGACAGCGCCTTTGTCATTAACGAGAGTGAGCATGTTTGCGTATTCCTTTCCTGAAATATGGCAAAATATATTATAGTACGAAATGACGGAAAGTACAAGTGTAGATTTTGTTCCGTAATTGCCCGGGAATTCGGTAATTATTGCCGTTTTACACAAAATGCCCTGTTTTTCATTTTTTTACCGGAAAAGCCGCCGGAGGCTGTAAAGTTTCTTTACAGCGGCGCATGGATATGCTATAATCAGTCCATTATACTTTCACCGCTTACCCGGTAATCCGAAAAAACAACAGGAGATGATCATTTTGGTCAAAAGACAATTTGTTTCCATGGATGGCAATACCGCTGCGGCGCACGTTTCCTATGCCTTCACAGAGGTAGCCGCCATCTATCCCATTACCCCCTCCAGCCCCATGGCCGATTATGTGGATCAGTGGTCTGCTGCCGGACGCAAGAACCTTTTTGGCTCCAAGGTCCGCGTGGTGGAGATGCAGGCGGAGTCCGGCGCTGCCGGTGCGGTGCACGGCTCTCTGAACGCCGGCGCCCTGACCACCACCTACACCGCCTCTCAGGGTCTGCTTCTCATGATCCCCAATATGTACAAGCTCGCCGGTGAGCTGCTGCCTGCCGTGTTCCATGTGTCCGCCCGTTCTCTGGCGGCTCATGCCCTGAGCATTTTCGGCGACCATCAGGATGTTTATGCCTGCCGTCAGACGGGCTTTGCCATGTTTGCCGAGTCCAACATTCAGGAGATCATGGACCTTGCTCCCGTGGCGCATCTTTCCGCCATTCAGGGCCGGGTGCCCTTCCTGAACTTCTTCGACGGCTTCCGCACCTCCCATGAGATCCAGAAGGTCGCCGTCTGGGATTACAAGGATCTGGCCGATATGCCGGATCGGGACGCCGTCGCGGCCTTCCGCGCCCGCTCTTTGAACCCCGAGCATCCCGTGATGCGCGGCAGCCACGAAAACGGCGACATCTACTTCCAGAACCGCGAGGCCGCCAACCGCTACTATGAGGCTCTGCCCGAGATCGTGGAGGCCAATCTGGCCAAGATCAACGAGAAGCTGGGTACCAACTACCAGCTCTTCAACTACTACGGCGCCCCTGACGCCGACCGCGTGATCGTGGCCATGGGCAGCATCTGCGATGTGGCCGAGGAGGTCGTTGACTACCTCAACGCCCACGGCGAGAAGGTGGGCGTGGTGAAGGTTCACCTCTACCGTCCCTTCCGGGCCGACAGACTGCTCTCCTGCATCCCCGAGACCGTGAAGAGCGTTGCCGTTCTCGACCGCACCAAGGAGCCCGGCGCACAGGGCGAGCCTCTCTACATGGACGTGGTCACCGCCTTTGCCGCCGCCGGCCGTCAGGCCACCGTCATCGGCGGCCGTTACGGTCTCTCCAGCAAGGATACGCCCCCTGCCAGCGTGTTCGCCGTGTATGAGGAGCTGAAGAAGGAGAGCCCCAAATGCCAGTTCACCGTGGGCATCGTGGACGATGTGACCCGCATCGCTTCCGCCCTCCGAAAGACCAAAGACAACCACCGCATGGAAACGGAGACCCTGATCTCCGGCAAGACCATCAAGATGAGCTTCAACAAAAGAAAATGACCCCTAACTTCCCCGACATAATCAAAGACAA
>JAGHSH010000175.1 GCA_018065965.1 Candidatus Apopatocola equi | reverse complement strand
CCCGCCCGCGTTTTGCAAGAGCTTCGGGCATATTCCTGCTGCGGCGGGGCCACACTATGCAAAAAGGAGGCATCTGCATGAAAGCTATCATCCTTGCCGGAGGCCGGGGCACACGGCTCGCCTCCGTTACCGGCGGTTCGATCCCCAAGCCCATGGCGCCCATAGCCGGAAAGAGCGTGCTGGAATATCTGCTCGTGACCCTCCGGGAAAACGGCTTTACGGAGCTGTGTCTGGCGCTGCGCACGCTGCCGGAGGCGATCACGGACTATTTCGGCAGCGGGGAGCGCTTCGGCGTACATCTCAGCTACCGGATCGAAGCCGTCCCCCGGGGCACGGCAGGGGCGCTGACGGAATGCCGGGATTTCGTGGGAGACGAGCCCTTTCTGGTCTGCTCCGGGGACGCCCTGCTGGACAGTGACCTTACCCCCCTCCTGCAGCTGCAGCGCAGCACCGGCGCAGCCGCCGTGCTGGGTCTTTGGGAGCAGGCAGAGCCCCTGTCCTTCGGGCTGTGCCTGACGGATCGGCTCGGCCGTGTCCGCGCCTTTGTGGAAAAGCCCGCCTGGGGGCAGGTGGTGACCGATCTGGTCAACACGGGCATCTACGTATTTTCTCCCCGGGTCTTTTCCTTTATTCCCGGGGAGGGCGCCTATGACATCGGCGGCGAGCTGCTCCCCGCCCTGCTGGATGCCGGAGAGCCCCTCTACGCCCGGAAGCTGAACGGCTACTGGCGGGACATCGGGGAGCCGGAGAGCTACTATCAGGCCAATCTGGATGTGCTCTCCGGGCGGCTTCCCCGCTTTGCGCCCCCGGCTCCCGTCCCGGCCGAGCCGCCCCGCCGCCGCTATCCCTGCGCTGTGACCGTGAAGAGCCGGGACTGCGCCAGACTCATGCGCACCCTCTCTGCTCTGTTCATGGAATCGGGCGCGGACTTCACTGACGGGCTGGATGTGCCCGGACTGCACATCGCCCCCCGCTGCGCCGGGGAGCTGCAGGTGGAGGCCGGAGACGCTCCCACCGCGGAGCGCTATGCGCAGCTTTGTCGGGAGCTGGAGGAAACCGGCGAATAATATTCATCCCACAAAGGGCAGATATGGCATAGATATACAAAAGAGATTCCCTTGTTTTTATATATTTTATGATTTTTTCCGGCTTGACGAGAATGAATACAGTGTGTATAATCGTCAGCATTAAAGCATTTATATTCATTCTTGACAGGAGGAAACGGAAAATGAAAAAACTGGTATCTCTGCTTCTTGCTTTGGCTCTCATCTTTACTCTCTGCGCCTGCGGCGGAGCCAAGGAGACGCCGAAGGCCGAAGAGGCCACTCCCGCCCCGGCAGCTGCCCCTGCAGAAGAGGCCGCCCCTGCCGGAGTCAAAAAGCTCGTTATGGGCACCAACGCCGCCTTCCCCCCCTATGAATACATCGCCGACGACGGCGAGAGCATAGTGGGCTTTGAGGTGGACATTCTGCAGCACATTGCCGACAAGCTGGGCATGGAGCTGGAGATCGCGGACATGGAGTTCGGCTCCGTGCTCACCAGCGTGCAGACCGGCAAGGTGGACATCGGCGTTTCCGGTCTTACGGTCACCGAGGAGCGGAAGCAGAACGTGAACTTCACCATCAGCTACACCACTGCCAGACAGTCCATCATCGTAACGGACGACTCCCCCATCACCTCCGTGGATGATCTCTTCGCCGAGGGTGCGGACTACATGGTGGGCGTGCAGGAGAGCACCACCGGCCATATTTACTCTGAGGATGACTTCGGCGCCGATCATGTGACCGCCTTCTTCACCGGGGCCAGCGCCGTGCAGGCTCTGCTCTCCGGCAAGGTGGATTGCGTGATCATCGACGACGAGCCTGCCAAGGCCTTTGTCAAGGTCAACGAGGGTCTCCACGTGCTGGATACCGCCTATGCGCTGGAGGATTACGCCTTTGCCCTCTCCAAGGAGAACACCGAGCTGCTCGAGCAGGTGAACGCCATTCTGGAGGAAATGATCGCCGACGGCACCATGGCCGCCATGAAGGCGCAGTACATCAGCGCCGACTGAATTGAACAATAAAAAAGGTTCATTGCAGAAATAAACTGCAATGAACCTTTTTTATGCGCTGCACGGCCGCGGCTTGTGGCCGCGGCCGTTTTCTTTTCTTTCTTCCACCGCCAGCAGCGCTCATTCCCTTTCTGCCGAGAAAGAGAATGAGAGGGGCCGAGCATCGTTCCCCTCGCTGTGGGGAAAACGATAAAAAGGGTACACTGCAGGATGCAGATCCTGCAGTGTGGCTATGGAGGGGATCAGTCGGTCAGCTCGCCGGTGTTCTCCCCGGCGAAGTTGAAGGCTCCCGCGCCGATATTTTTGAGGGAGGCGGGCTTTTCCACATCGGAGATCCCGCTGCAGCGGGCGAAGGCATCCACGCCCACCGTCTCCAGACCCTCGGGGAGCGTCAGGGAAGTGAGAGAAGTACAGTAGGAGAAGCTGCCGTAGCCGACGGTTTTGAGGGTGGAGGGCAGCTCCAGCTTCTCCAGGGCACCGCAGGCGCCGAAGGCATAATCGCCGATGCGCTCAATGCCCTCGGGGAGGTAGACGCTCTTGAGCGCAGGGCAGGCCCAGAAGCTGTAATCGCCCACGGAGGTCACGCCGTCCGTCAGCTCCACCCGCTCGATGACGGGGCTCATGGGGAGCCAGGGAGCGGAGTACGCACCCATGGAGCTGTAATCGGGCATGGAGCCGGTCATGCTCAGGCTGAGAACGCCCTTTTCGAGCTTCCAGTCCTCGCCGCTCCAGCTCAGCTCGCCGGTGGCCGCGCCGACATTCTTCACCGTGATGCCGGCATCCTTGAACCAGCTCTCGCAGGCAGCGCCCCGGGGCAGCTCCACCGTGAGCTCACCGCAGCCCAGAAAAGCGTCGTCGCCCACGGTCAGCAGGCTCTCGGGCACCTCCGCAGTGAGGAGGTCGATGCAGTTGGTAAAGGCGCACTCGCCGATCTCCGCAAGACCCTCGGGCAGCTTCAGCTCCACAAGACCGCAGCCGGAGAACGCACTTTCCTCCACCGCCAGCAGCCCCTTGGGCAGCGTCAGCGTCCGCAGAGCGCCGCAGTCGGCAAAGCAGTAAGCGCCGATACGCCGCAGGCTGGCGGGCAGCTCCACCTCGCTGAGATTGCAGCAGGCAGAGAAGGCGTACTTGCTCAGATAGCTCACGCCCTCCTCGACCACCAGCTTCTCCACGGAGAAGGAGTTGCCGGCCAGATCCCAGGGCGCGTTGAGGAATTCATAATCCTCCATGCAGCCGCTGCCGCGCACGGTCAGCGTGCCGTCCGCAAAGCTCCAGCGGATGCCGTCCTCCTCGGCGGCGGGAGTTTCCGCAGGCGCTTCGGTCACAACGGCCTCCGTCTCTGTCTCCGCAGGCACTTCCGCGGGTGCAGGCTCGGCGGCGGGCTTCTCACCTCCGCAGGCGCAGAGGCCGCAGAGCAGAGCAAAAATCAGAATGAGAGAGAGTTTTTTCATATCGAATCCTTTCCTTGCGTTTTGAACGGTCTGCCCGCCGCCGGTCGACCCGGGACAAGGCAAAACAAAGGCTGCAGCCAATGCTGCAGCCTAAGTATATCGGGAAATTGTGAACATTACAAGACCTTGGCAAGAAAATCCTGCAGACGGGCGTTCTGCGGATGGCCAAAGATCTCCTCGGGAGTCCCCTCCTCCAGCAGCTTGCCGTCGGCCATGAAGAGGACGCGGTCGCCCACCTCACGGGCAAAGCCCATCTCATGGGTGACCACCACCATGGTCATGCCCTCCCTGGCCAGCTCCTTCATCACGTCCAGCACCTCGCCGACCATTTCGGGGTCAAGGGCGGAGGTGGGCTCGTCAAAGAGCATGACCTCGGGATCCATGCACAGGGAGCGGACGATAGCCACACGCTGCTTCTGTCCGCCGGAGAGCTGAGAGGGGTAGGCATTGGCCCGGTCGGCCAGACCCACACGCTCCAGCAGCGCCTTTGCCTGCGCCTCGGCGTCGGCCTTGGACTTCTTCAGCAGCTTCATGGGGGCAAGGGTCATGTTCTCCAGGATCGTCATGTGGGGGAAGAGGTTGAAGTGCTGGAACACCATGCCCATCTTCTGCCGGTGCAGGTTGATGTCCACGGCGGGATCGGTGATATCCGTGCCCTCAAAGACCACGGAACCGGCGGTGGGCATTTCCAGCAGGTTCAGGCAGCGCAGAAAGGTGGACTTGCCGCTGCCGCTTGGACCGATGACCACGACCACCTCGCCCCGGCAGATCTCGGCACTGACCCCGTCCAGCGCACGGACGGTGGTTTTGCCGGTAAAGACCTTTTCCAGATTCTCGACCTTGATGAGGATATCAGCGCTCACTGCTTCTCAGCCTCCTCTCCAGCAGATTGACCAGCTTGCTCAGGATAATGACCATGACCAGATAGACCAGTGCGATGCCGATGAAGGGCATGAACGCCTGATAGGTACGGCCCTGCACGTTGATGGCCCACTTGGTAATGTCCTTCATGCCGATCACGTTGACGATACTGGTCTCCTTCAGCAGGGCGATGAACTCGTTGCCCAGAGCGGGCAGGATGTTCTTCACGGCCTGCGGGATGATGATATGCCACATGGTCTGCACATAGTTCAGGCCCAGACTCCGGCCCGCCTCCATCTGACCCGCATCAATGCTCATGATGCCGCTTCGGACGATCTCGGCCACATAGGCGCCGGTATTGATGCCGAAGGTCAGTACCGCCGTGAGCACGGTGTTGGTGGAGTTAGCCAGGATCACGAAGTACATGATCAGCAGCTGCACCATCACGGGGGTGCCGCGGATCACCGTAAGATAGAGCTTGCAGAGGCCGTTGAGCACCGAAAGCAGACCGTTGGACTTTTTCTGGGCGGCCATCTGATCGTAGGAAGAGCGGATGACAGCCACCAGCACACCCAGCATCACGCCGATGAGCAGGGCGAGGAGGGTGATCTCCAGGGTAACGCCCAGACCCTTGATCAGGGACTTCCAGCGATCCGCAGCGATGAAGGTCTGCTCAAAATCCGCCTGCAGAGACGCAAACCATTTGGACATAGCGAAAACTCCTTTAGGGTTATTCAGCCCGTTTTCTCTTCAGAAATACGGGAAGCAGGGACGGTAAATGCCGCCCCTGCATTTTTGTAGGTTTTCCCGGAATCAGTCGGCGGGAATGTACTTGGCCAGGATGGCGGCCACAGTGCCGTCGGCAGTCAGCTCGGCGAGAGCGCCGTTGATGGCGTCCAGCAGCTCGGTGTTGTCCTTGGCCACGGCGATGGCGTAGTCCTCAACAGCGTAGGAGGTGTCAAGGATGACCAGACCCTCGTTGGCAGCCACATAAGCCTTGGCGGGCTCGTTGTCGATGATGACGCAGTCGACCTTGCCGGAGAGCAGAGCCTGCACGGCGTTGGCGCCGGTGGAGAAGGCGGTCACGTGATCGGTGCCGAAGTCATCCTCGGAGTAAATGTGGCCGGTGGTGCTTTCCTGCACGCCCACCATGTAGTCAGCATCCTCGGCGAAGAGGTCGTCAACGCAGGTGATGGCAGAGCCTTCGGGAACGATGATGGACTGGATGCCGGTGGCGTAGGTCTCGGAGAAGTTGACGTTCTGCAGACGCTCCTCGGTAACGGTCATGCCGGCCATGCCGATGTCGATCTTACCGGCCTGCACGCTGGTGATGATGGAGCCGAACTCCATGTCGATGATCTCCAGGTCCATGCCGAGCTTCTCGGCAACGGCAGCGGCGATCTCGGCATCGATGCCGACGATGGTCTCGCCATCCTCATCGGAGATGAACTCGTAGGGCGGGAAAGCGGCGTTGGTGCCCATGACGAGCTTCTTGACCTCGGCGGGAGCAGCCTCTTCCACGGGAGCGGCTTCCTCAGCGGGAGCGGGCTTTTCGGTCTTGACCTCTTCCTTGCTGCCGCCGCAGGCGCACAGCGCAAAGACCATGGTCAGTGCAAGAATCAGAGAGATAAGCTTTTTCATTGTAAATGTGCCTCCATAGAGATGAATATTATTCCGTTAACGCTGGCAATTATACAATTGTCATGCACCTTTGTCAAGAGAGAAACAGTCTGAATAATAACCAATTATTTCTCGATAATTTGTGCAAATCCCTGCATAATGTTGAATGTGCGCGCTATGCCCGTCCTTTCGCGCCAAAATATGCAGAATATCGAATGAATATATTCATTTTTCCTTCGCAGGGCCGGGCGGGATGCGGATTGCCGCGTCGCTTCGCCCCTCGCAATGACAGGGGGGTGGGCGCGGCACCGTGCCGCGGAATGCGAGAAACCAAAAAAGCACCCGGCTTTCGTCGGGTGCTTTTGGGTTTGGAAAAATTCAGCGCTTGATGGAGAAGAAAGCCTTCATGCCGGGGTACTTGGCGGCGTCGAAAAGCTCTTCCTCGATGCGCAGCAGCTGGTTGTACTTGGCCACGCGGTCGGTGCGGTTGGGCGCGCCGGTCTTGATCTGTCCGGCGTTGAGCGCCACGACCAGATCTGCAATGGTGGTGTCCTCAGTCTCGCCGGAGCGGTGAGAGACCACGGTGGTGTAGCCGTGACGGTTGGCCAGCTGGATGGTGTCCAGGGTCTCGGTGAGGGTACCGATCTGATTCAGCTTGATGAGCACGGAGTTGGCAACGCCCTTATCCAGACCCATCTGCACGCGCTCCACGTTGGTGACGAACAGATCGTCGCCCACCAGCTGCACCCGGTCGCCCAGAGCGTCGGTGAGCATCTTCCAGCCCTGCCAGTCATCCTCGGCCATGCAGTCCTCCAGAGAGATGATGGGGTACTTGTCGCAAAGCTCCACCCACCAGTCGACCATCTGCTGACGGGTCAGGGTCACGCCGCGCTTGGGCAGGTGATAGCACTCGTCCTCTGCGGAGAACCAGTCGGAGCAGGCGGCGTCCACCGCCAGCATGAAGTCCTCGCCGGGCTTGTAGCCGGCCTTCTCGATGGCCTCCACCAGCGCCTTGAGACCGGCCTCGTCGCTCTCCAGATCGGAGGGAGCGTAGCCGCCTTCGTCGCCCACAGAGGAGGTCTTGAGCACCTTGGAGAGGGTGTGGAACACCTCGGAGCACCAGCGGAGCGCCTCAGCCCAGGAGGAAGCGCCCACGGGCATGATCATGTATTCCTGCACATCTGCGGCAGAGGAGGGGGCATGCACGCCGCCGTTGAGAACGTTCATCATGGGAACGGGCAGGGTCTTGGCGTTCACGCCGCCGATGTAGTTGTACAGGGGCAGACCCAGAGCCTCCGCAGCGGCGTGGGCGCAGGCCAGAGAGGTGCCCAGCATGGCGTTGGCGCCCAGACGGGTCTTGTTGGGGGTGCCGTCCAGCTCGATGAGGAGCTTGTCGATGGAGGCCTGATCCAGCACGTTGATGCCCAGCAGCGCCTAGGCGATCTCGCCGTTGACATTCTCCACGGCCTTCAGCACGCCCTTGCCCAGATAACGGCCCTTGTCACCGTCCCGGAGCTCGCAGGCCTCATACACGCCAGTGGAAGCGCCGGAGGGAACCGCAGCGCGGCCCACAACGCCGTTGTCAAGGGTGACCTCGGCCTCTACGGTG
>JAGHSH010000203.1 GCA_018065965.1 Candidatus Apopatocola equi | reverse complement strand
CCCTTGTATTCTCACGGAGAATCCGTAAATGCTTGTGGTTCCGTTCATATGCCCGTTTCTCCCGTAGGCAAAGGCGAAGTATGTCTTTGTCGTGCCGGCAGTCTCATTTGCCGGCACGAGGAATACCTCCAGCCCCGGATCGTTCCAGTGCTCTGCAAGCCAGTCGTCTTTGAGCAGATACAGGGTCTTGGAGGAAGCCGCATCCGATGGGACGGTCACCGTCCACTTTCGGAATTCCGCCTCGTCCTCGCCGCCTCCGGGAATGGCGGCAATGGCCGACGCCATTCCGTCCGGAAAGGAAAGGAGTTCCTCTGTCCCGCCTCTGGTGCGGATCGCATCCGCAATGTCTGCCAGTCCCCTGTCCAGCAGGAGACTGTCGACCGTTTTGTCCTGTGCCATCAGTAGCTCCCTCCTTCCCACACCGGCAGCGCCTGCAGCACATCGCTGACGGTCTGCGCCCTGTCCTCTGCCGTCCAGTAGTCTGTGCCGCGCACCGGGGTACGGCCGTCTCTTCCCGCAGGCCCCGGTTCCCCCTGCTCTCCTTGTCTGCCGTCCTGTCCCTGCGCTCCGTCCGCGCCTCTCGGCCCCGGCACGCCCTGTGGGCCTCTCGCGCCGTTGAACTCTCCTGCGTTGGCTCTCTGCACTACACTGTCCGCCAGTGCCTTTGCCTGCATCGCCACACTCATGATCGGATCCCGCACCGATTTGTCCATGTAGACCTTCAGACTTGCAAAAGCTCGCCCGGTCTGCTGCCGCAGCTGCCCGATGCTTACGTATTTACCCATTGTCTCCTCCTTTCTTTTCTGCTGCCTCGCAGAGTTTTGCCATCGCAATGGCAAAACAGATCCCTGTCATTTTTGCCCGGGCTCTGCCCGGACAAAAATTCTCTGAGGCGCACTTACCGTGCGCCCTCGCGCCGACCAAAGCGGCTATGGCCGCTGCGATGAGCGCGAGTATCCTCCCCGATTGAAAGCCCGCGCAGCGGCTTTCAATCGGCGCTTTCTCCTTCCCAGCTTCCCGCTCCGAAGATCTCCTCGTAGCTCTCCCGGAAGCTCAGCTCCACCTGCTCATCACTGGCCAGATCACTCTCGCTGCTCACGCTCTTGCTCCGCCCCTTGGCGAAGTTGCCCACCACGTAGAATTTCGTGATCTGGTACACGCCGAAGCCCTCGTTCACCACCGCGTTGCGCACGATGATCTGCAGCCGCTTGTAGTTCTTCTCCTTGTGGTTGAAGAAGATCTCCTGGGGGCCGTCGTCGCTGCTGAAGGTGAAACGGGCAAAATCGATATCGTCAAAGCTGAAGATGTCCATGGTGTCTGTGGCCACGGCCTTCTCCGTTCCCTCCGTCCGGTCGGTGCGGAAGTATACCGTGCCGGAGCTTCTCGCCGCCGGCTTCAGCGTCACGCAGCAGCCCTTCTTCATCAGCGTCTTGAAGTAGCCCGGCGTGCCGTCATCGTCGTATTTCGTGGCCCACACCGCGCTGATGGCCTCGCCGTTGTCGTTGTACCGGTTCACCGTGTGGTCGTCGCTGTTGAGCCTGCACAGCTTCCCGTCCGCCGTCCCTAAGTAGAGCGCCTCGCCCAGACTCAGCCAGCACACCGCCGGGATGTTCTCCCAGTAGTACGCCTCGTATACGAAGTCTCCCAGCGCCGCGCTGCGGTAGCTCTTCTCCTGTCTGGCGTCCAGCACATACACATGCCCATTGGAGAAGGCGAGCAGGTACAGGCCGTTCCAGACCGCCGCCTCCGCCTCCCGCAGATTCTCCTCCCGGAGCTTCGCGTTCAGGAACCAGCTTCGGTTCTGGCTCACCCGCTGCCCGCTCATGTCCGAGATGCTCACGCCGAACACGCCGGTCTGACCGAGGAACAGCGGATCGTCCAGCAGGTTCCCGAAGCTCCCCGGTGCCACCGCTCCCACGCCGGAGAGCGCCTGCCGGGTGGTAAAGAGCGCCTCGCCGTCGCTGCCGATCTCTCCGCTGCGGAAGAACACGGTCGCCTCGCCGGTCTTGTCCTCCTTCACGATGCCCTGATAGCTCCCGATGCGGCAGTAGCCCATGATGGCGCTCTCCTCACTGCCCAGCACGCTGTAGCCCCGGTCGGGGAAGTAGGTCGGCTCCTTGAAGCCGCTGATCCAGTCCCGGTTCGGATAGGCCGGATTCCCCGAGAGCGTCAGCCGGTTATCACCGCCGATGCCGTAGGTGCCGATGATGCTGCAGCCGTCTATGGTGGCCCGGTAGCCCTCCACCGTGTGGGGGTATTCGATCTCCACACGGTCGGCGCTGCCCGCTTCCGGAGCCGCCGGGGCGCTGTCGAAGGTCACGGTGCCCGCCGCTCTGTCCACGCTGTAGCCGCCGCTCTGCGTCTCTCCGTCTATGCGTACCGTCACGGTTCCGCTCTGATCGATGCTCCCGGCAAGATGAAACACCCGGCTCTCTCCGTCCGTCTGGAAGCTCTCCTTCCGGTACGGCGTCAAAAGGTTGACGTCCTCATAGGGCGTGCCGCCGCCCGCCGGGCTCTTGGCGATCAGGATCGTTGGCACATAGCAGGTGAAATCCCGGGAGGCCGTCTGTCCGTCATAGCAGATGTACTCCCCGCCGGTGACGATCCACAGCTTCCCGCCCATGCTCACGCCCCGGCTCTTGTGCTCCGTAAGGCCGCTGAGAAGCGCTGCAGGGGCCTGTGCCGCGTTTTCCGTCCAGCGGTACAGCTTGTCCCCCACATGGGCCAGCAGCTCGCCCTCCAGCGAGAACAGACCGTACACCGTCCCGCTCAGCTCCTGCAGCATCCGCCAGCCCGGCCGCTTCTCCGGCATACCGCCTGCATCCGCCCATATGTTGGTGCAGAGGGGCGAGCGTGATTTTTCCACCAGACTCGGATCCGTGGAGAAGTCCGCGCCCCGGAACGTGCCGTACACCGTCGTTCTGATACTGCTCATACCTGCTCCCCGGGAGTTTCCTCCTCGCTTCTCTTCTTCAGTCTCTCCAGCGCCGCGCCCACGAAGGCAGGTACAGGCAGCCCCAGCGCATCCGCATTCTCCAGGATGGAAATACATTCGTTGATGATCAGCCAGATCGTCACCAGCAGACCGAAATAATTGCTCAGGGGCAGCTCCCGGCCCAGTCTCTCCCCGGAAATGCGCAGGATATAATCCAGCACTGAGCCCACCGACACTACGGCCAGATACCCGACCTTTTTCACGATGCCTATCAGACCCGTCCGGGATGACAGCTCACAGTTCTTCCATGCCACCGCCACGCCGGTGCCGTAATCCAGCAGCATCACCGCAAAAAGTACCAGCACGGGGATCAGCAGCTCCCGGGCATAAGCGCTCACAGCCGCCAGCACCGCTGCCAACAGCGTCTGCCACGCCTTTTTCTCCATTCCTTCACCTTCTCCCTCCGAAAAATCCGTTGACCACTCTTCCCTCCCCGGGCAGCGTCCTGTCCAGCTCGGCGGCCATTCTCTCATAGATGGCCAGCAGGGCGCTGCCGTCCTGCACCATATCCGCGCACAGCAGCTCTCCCGCCACCAGATAGGACAGGCAGGCCGCCGCGCTCTCCGAAAGCTCCAGCTCCGCCGTGTCCTCCGTCGTGTCGTCCACCCTCGCAGGCAGACGGAAGTATTCCAGCACGGCGCTTTTTGCCCCGGCAGGCAGCACCAGCTTCCCGCCGATCCGGCGGGGCGTGCGCACCTGTCTGCCGTTGACCCACAGCCGGTAAAAGCCCAGTGCGTCCTCCGGCAGCTCCCACTCGGTCTGAGCGCAGTCCAGCTCCACAGCCTTCACGGTTTTCTGAATACCGGCCAGCCGCTTCTGTCCCAGATCGATGAGTCCGCCGATCCGCTCCTCCAGCTCCGTGTCTCCGCCGCCGTACTCGTCCAGCAGCCGGAGTACCTGCTCCTTTGCCTCTCCCAGCGTCATGCCTTCACCTCAGACCGCTTTCAGCAGCAGAACCGCCGCTGCCGTGTTTGCCGCAGAGGCAGCGAGGGAGAGCGTGCGGCCGCAGAGCACCGTGTGCATGGTCTCGCCGGGGCGCAGCGCGAAGCCGTTTGCCGCCGTAACGGCCGCGCCGTCATAGGCCTTCTCCTTAAAATAAAGCACCGCGCTCTCGCTGTTGTTCTGCAGCAGGAAGCCGCCGCAGCCCAGCTCCAGCTCCGTTTCGGCGGTGCCCAGCGTGAGGGTTTTCACCGCTTCGATCCTGTATTCCATCTTCTCTCCTTTCAGGTCAGCGCTCCCACAAGCGCATTCAGCTTTTCCTTGACCTCGTTCAGCAGCCGCACACAGGCCGCGAATTCCTCCGCGGAGGGAGGCTCGCCCCTGCGGCAGGCAGCATCCGGACGGCTGATGAGACAGCCCGCCACGTTTTCATCGTCCAGCTGCAGCCGTCCCTCCACCTCCAGATCGCGCACACAGGCATATTCCTCAAATGCCAATTCTCGTCACTCCTTTGCTGTTTCCGTGTTCCCGCTCCGGGACGGAGTCCGTTCCCTGCCGGGAGCGGCTCCGCCCCGCTCCGTCATCAGGCGGGATTGCCGAACATGATCATGCGGGCGTCACCCCAGCCGGAGCCGAAGTCGGCGTAGGCGGTGTAGATATCCTTGAGGGGGTTGTCCTCCTGGGACTGCATGACCACGGGCTTGGTGTTGTAAACGATGTTCACCAGCTCCTACATCAGTCTGCGGTCGCACACGACCCACTGCTTGGGGCCGAAGCCGTCATTGCCGCCGCCCATGACCAGATAGCGCATACCGTAAACGGGGTTCGCGCCGTTGCTGCCGCTCTCGGGGTCAAGGGTGGGAGCCAGACGGGCGTTCTCGCCGAACATACGCTTGGCCTTCTCCTCCAGCTCGGGGGAGATGAGCACCGTGTCCAGATCGCAGAGGAAGGGCAGACCGTCGGGGGTCACGAAATGGTTCATGCGGCTCTGGGCAGCGGTAATGGCGCTGACGGACAGCGCATCGGTGGTCGTATTGTTATAGGTACCGGCTTCGGGGTCGGGCACAAAGCTGCGGCCGTTGCTGCCCAGGGAGGCCACAGGATGGTCGGCGGCAGCCCAGCTTTTGCCGTCGCCGCCCACGCACTTGGGATTCCAGGCGTTGGCAAACATACGCAGCACGTGCAGATACACGGTCAGTGCCATGCTGTCGCCCAGCTTGCGGCCCACGCGGGCCGTCTCGCCCAGCTTGTCGATCTTGGCGGCCTTGTAGTCCACAGA
>JAGHSH010000034.1 GCA_018065965.1 Candidatus Apopatocola equi | reverse complement strand
GAGTAAAAAAATACAGACAAAGAGGAATCTGCGAAAAAAAGAACTGCAGCGCGGCAAGAAATCGCCTCCGAATGTCAGCAGACAGTTGAAAATAAAGGGAAAGATGGTATAATAGCCTGGAATTCATCTTACCACCCCCTTTTCTGCCCGTCAAGGGTGGAATAAGGAAGAAATACAGGAGAAAAAGTGTGAAAAAGTCGGATTTTTACTTTGACCTGCCTCAGGAGCTCATTGCTCAGACTCCTCTGGAGCAGAGAGATGCTTCGCGTCTGCTGCACCTGAACAAAACCAGCGGAGAGCTGGAGCATCGGCACTTCTACGACCTGCCGGAATATCTGCATGCGGGCGACTGCCTTGTGATGAATGATTCCCGCGTGCTTCCCGCCCGCCTCTTTGGTCACCGTCCCACCGGCGGCAGCGTGGAGGTCGTGCTGCTGCGGGATCTGGGGCAGGGGAACTGGGAATGCCTGACCCGCCCCGGACGCAAAACGCCTCCGGGAACCCATATCAGCTTCGGTGAGGGCGAACTGAGCGCAGAGGTGATCAGTGCTGCGGAGGACGGCAACAAGATCCTCCACTTCAATTATGAGGGTATCTTTCTGGAGATTCTGGAGCATCTGGGGCATATGCCCCTGCCTCCTTATATAAAAGAGGAGCTGCAGGACGCAGAGCGCTATCAGACCGTTTATTCCCGGGAGGTCGGCTCCGCCGCCGCCCCTACTGCCGGACTTCATTTCACGCCGGAGCTTCTGAAAAAGATCGAGGATAAGGGCGTGAAGCTGGCGTTCGTGACGCTTCATGTGGGCCTTGGCACCTTCCGTCCCGTCAAGGAGGAGAATATCGAGGATCACCCCATGCACTCCGAATTCTGTGTCGTCACCGACGAAACGGCGGAAACAATCAACAGCTGCCGCAGGAACGGCGGCCGCATTGTGGCCGTGGGCACCACCTCCTGCCGCACGCTGGAGACCATGGGCGACGATGCGGGGATTCTTCATGCGGGCAGCCGTTGGACGGACATCTTCATCTATCCCGGTTATCGCTTCAAGATGGTGGATGCCCTGGTCACCAACTTCCATCTGCCCGAAAGCACGCTGGTCATGCTGGTTTCTGCGCTGGCCGGACGTGAGAATATCCTGAATGCCTATCAAACCGCCGTGGAGGAGCGCTATCGCTTCTTCTCCTTCGGTGATGCAATGCTTATTGACTGAGAAGTGGGGGGGAAAAACGGTGGATGCAAAGCTGAAGAAAAGGTTTCCCGTTCTCTCTGAAATGCGCCACCGCTATCCGCGTATGCGCGCAAACGGTCACGGCCGGGAAGAGAGCCTGACGGAGCTTTTCCGCTGGGCGGAGACCTATTCCCAAAGCTATGAGGAGCTGATCCTTCACCGCATCTCGCTGGGAGAGCAGCTGGCGGAGCACAGTGAGCTAAATAAGCATATGGCCAGCGCCACCGCCGAAGCCTTTGTTCTGCTGATCCGCCGCCAGCCGGGAATGGAACCAGCGCTCCGCGCGGAGCGGGAGAGAACCCCGCTCCGCGCAGAGCGCTGTTTCCATTCC
>JAGHSH010000054.1 GCA_018065965.1 Candidatus Apopatocola equi | reverse complement strand
TATCCTCTTTGACGGCAACAACCGGGTGCTGGGCATCACCAAGCAATACTCCCCCGAGGCGCTGGATGTGGAATGGAGCTATCTCTCCCGCTTCGGTTACTCCTCCATTGACGCGGTGCGCTCTCTCCGCTACAACGCCAGACCGCTGACGGGCTATACGCAGGAGCCCTCCGCCGGAGCCGTGACCAGCGACAGCTCGCTGGTGAACTACGGCAATGTGACCTTCGGTCTCAGCTGGGGCGATGTGAGCTGCGGGCGGCTGACGCTTCTGAGCAGCGAACGGGCGCTGAACCCGGGCGACTACCAGCTCATGCAGCTGCTGGTGCAGATGCTGGAGCCCGCCATGGGACAGATGTTCTACCGCAACGAGCAGAATTCCACTGTGGATGTGTTTCTGAACATCCTGCTGGGCAAGCCCTACGGGGAGGATCAGCTCACGGCGCGGCTGCGCTACACCAGCTGGGCGGCAGAGGACAGCTACTATGTGACTGTGCTCAGCGTAGAGAAGGACGCGGGAGAGCGGAGCGAGTTTTACGCCGGACAGCTTCGCGCCATTCTGCAGAGCAATATTATCAACTGCACTGTGCTGAAAAACGAGAGCGATCTCATCATTCTCAGCATCCGTGACCTCCGGAAGGATCCCGCCGCGCTGGACATACTCCGGAATCTGACCGAAAAAAATCCCATCCGCATCGGCTTCAGCATTGCCTCCAGAGGGATCGCGGGCATCGGCTCGCTCTATGCGCAGGCCGCCTATGCCATTGCCCGGGGAAAGGCCATTGATCCGCAGCAGCGGCTTGTCTCCTTTTTTGACGTGGCCGTTGACTTTATGCTGGAAAAGCCGCTGGGTCAGGCCATCAGCGCCGTCATGCCCCGCATTCAGGAGCTCTGGCAGGAACGCCGGGGCGGCGATGATCTGGTCAACACGCTTCGCTGCTACCTGAACAACAACTGCTCCGCCGTAAAGACCGCCGGAGACCTCTACATACACCGCAACACCGTGCTCTACCGGGTGCAGAAGGCGGAGGAAACGCTGGGTCTGGACTTCCACAGCGTTTATGACCGGAACTACTATCTGATGGCGATCCGCGTGCTGGAGCTCAGCGAGAGCCAGTAAGAGCCGTAAGGCGTCTGTGCATGGTTCCGGCGCTGTTCCCCCACTGAGGGGGGCGGAAGGCCGGTCGCAGTACCATGCCGCGTTGTTGATACCCGGCAACTATACTGAACTGTATGAAAAGCGCCCCGACCGGTTAGTCGGGGCGCTTTCGGTTTTATCTGTCCTTGTAGAAGTTCTTCATGCCCTTATAGGTCATGTAGCAGTCGAACTTGGAAACGGTCTCAAAGGGGGCGTGCATGCTCAGCACGGGCACACCGGCATCGATGGTGTCAATATTGCGGTTGGCCATGTAGAGCGCCACGGTGCCGCCGCCGCCCTGATCCACCTTGCCCAGCTCAGCCATCTGCCAGACCACGCCGTTGTCGGCGAAGATGCGGCGGAGCGTTCCGACCACCTCGGCAGCGGCGTCGCTGGAGCCGGACTTACCGCCGGAGCCGGTGAACTTGCAGATGCCCATGCCGTAGTTGATCTTGGCGGCGTTGCGCTTTTCGCAGACCTCGGGGTAGAGGGGGTCAAAGGCGTTGCACACATCGGCTCTGACGCAGAAGCTGTTCCAGAAGCAGGCGCGGAGCGCCACCTTCTGGGCGGCGCAGAGGCTCACCATAACGGCCTCAAAGGCGCGGGACTGCATACCGGAAACGCCCATGGAGCCCACCTCCTCCTTATCGGCAAGGATGCACACGGCGGTACGCTCGGGCAGCTCAGTCTCGCAGATGGCGGCCAGCTCCGCATAGGCGCACACGCGGTCATCGTGGCCGTAGCCGCCGATCAGGGAGCGATCCAGACCGATCTCACATACGTCAAAGGCGGGCACAGCCTCCAGCTCGGCGGAGAGGAAGTCCTCCTCGGTGATGCCGTAGCGGTCATGGAGCAGGCTCATCACAGCCAGCTTCACCCGGTCGCTGCCCTCATCGGCGTAGGGCACGGAGCCGATGAGCAGGCTCTGATTCTCGCCCGCAATGCCCTGAGTGGCAGCCTTGGCCATCTGCTCCTTGCCCAGATGGGGCAGCAGGTCGGTGATCACGAACTTGGGCTCGTCCTTCTCCCGGCCAATGACCACCTCAACGGTGCCGCCGCTGCGCAGAGAGACCACGCCGTGGAGCTCCAGAGGGATGGTCACCCACTGGTACTTCTTGATGCCGCCGTAGTAATGGGTCTTGAGATAGGCCAGCTCGCTGTCCTCATAGAGGGGGATCTGCTTGAGATCCAGACGGGGCGCATCCACATGGGCGGCGGCGATGTTCGCGCCGAAGCTCAGGTCCTTCAGGCCGATGACGGCCAGCAGAAGCGCCTTGCCCCGGTTGTTCAGATATACCTTGGTGCCGGGGGTGAGGGGCATGCCCTCCGTATAGGGAACGAAGCCCTTGCTCTCGGCATAGGCGATGCCCTCCCGGACGGCCTCGCGCTCGGTGCGGGAGGCATTGAGATAGCTCATATACTCGCCGCAGTAGCGCTCCAGCTCCAGACGCTCCTCGGTGTCGATGAGATCATAGCCGTTCTTCTGCGTGTAGAAAAGCTCGTCGCGCAGGTTCTTTTCGGAATCAGACATGATGGTTTTTCCTCCTGTTATTGCAATATCTGCCCGAAAAGACTCCGGGCACGGTTTTCGTATTCCTCCAATGTGCCGTCGTTGCGCAGCACGTGCGCGCAGCGATCGGTGAACCACTGTTCCTCATGCTGGGCGGCTATGCGGCTGCGGGCGTATTCCTCGCTGATGCCGTCCCGCTTCATGATGCGCGCCATGCGCTGCTCCTCGGGAGCGGTGATGGCTACGGTGGTCATGCAGTGGGTATCAAGGCCGCTCTCAAAAAGGCCGATGGCGTCGATGGCCGCCAGCTCTCCCCCCTGCAGGGCGAAATCGCAGAGTCGGCGCTCGCACTCCTCCACCACCATGTGGTGGGTGATGGCGTTGAGATCCTGCAGCGCCTGCGGATCCTTAAAAACCACGGCGCCCAGCCTCTTCCGGATCAGCACCCCGTCCTCATAGACCGCTCCGAAGCGTCCCTCCAGCGCCTCCCGCAGAGGGGCGGAGCTGAGAGTCAGCTCATGGTAGACCTCGTCACAGTCCAGCACCAGCGCGCCCTTTTCCCGCAGGACATTCAGCGCCGTGGTCTTGCCGCCGCCGGTGCCGCCGGTAAAGCCGATGACCTTCAGTCCGCGACGGAGCACTTCCGCCAGCTTATCGCTGCACAGAGCGCCCTGCCGGAGAATGCGGTAGGGTCTGCTGCTGATATCCAGAATGGTGGAGGGCTCGCCCTCCTGACAGGCTCCCCCATCGATCACGGCGGCGATCCGGCCGTCGAAGTAGGCCAGCACGCCCGAGGCATCGGTGGGTGCCGGCGCTCCGGAGGGGTTGGCCGAAGGCCCTGCCAGCGGCAGACCGCACTGCCGCAGCAGCTCCAGCGTCAGCGGATGGTCGGGGCAGCGAAGCCCCACCGTGCTGCCGCCTGAGAGCACCACGGAAGGAATATGCTCCCGGGCGGGCAGGATGATCGTCAGCGGCCCGGGCCAGAAGGCGGCCATCAGCGCACAGGCTCCGGCAGGCACGTCATGGCAGAGCGTTTCCACGGCTTCCTTTCCGCTGATCATCAGGGAAAGGGGCTTGTTCTCCGGGCGGCCCTTGACCGTATAGATTTTCTCCACCGCCGCCCCATCCAGCCCGTTGGCGCAGAGGCCGTAGACCGTTTCCGTGGGGACGGCCACCAGCTCGCCCCCGGCAAGGAGCGCAGCGGCTTCCTGCATATCGGTGAGGGAAGAATAGCGCTTTGTTTCCATGCTTAACCCTCTCTGAGCCTTTCGGCCCGGTCGGCTGTGAGCAGGGCGTCGATCAGCTCGTCCAGCTCCCCGTTCATCACAGCGTCGATTTTATATAAGGTGAGGCCGATGCGGTGATCCGTCACCCGCCCCTGAGGAAAGTTATAGGTTCGGATGCGTTCGTTGCGCATCCCCGTTCCCACCTGCGAGCGCCGCTCGGCACTGACGGCGGCCTCCCGCTTCTCCCGCTCCTTCGCCGCCAGACGGGAGGCGAGAATGGAGAGGGCGCGGGCCTTGTTCTTGTACTGGCTGCGCTCGTCCTGACACTCCACCACCGTGCCCGTGGGCAGGTGGGTAACCCGGATGGCGCTGGAGGTCTTGTTGACCTTCTGTCCGCCTGCGCCGCTGGAGCGGAAGGTATCGATCTGCACCTCGTTCAGATCCAGATGAAACTCGCTCTCGTCCGCTTCCGGCAGCACGGCCACGGTGACCGTGGAGGTGTGGATGCGTCCCTGCTGCTCGGTCTCAGGCACCCGCTGCACCCGGTGGACGCCGCTCTCGAACTTCAGCCGGGAATAAGCGCCCTCCCCGCTGATGAGAAAGTCGATTTCCCTTATGCCGCCCAGCTCCGTTTCGTTCAGGTTGGCGATCTCCAGCCGCCAGCCTCTGGACTGGGCATACATGCTGTACATCCGATAAAGACCGTTGGCAAAGAGGGCGCTCTCCTCCCCGCCCACGCCGATGCGGATCTCCATGATGACGTTCTTGTCATCCAGCGGATCCTTGGGCAGAAGCAGGAGTTTGATCTCCTCCTCGATGCTCTTCATGCTCTCGCCGGCGGAGGCATATTCCTCCCTGGCCAAAGCACCCAGCTCCGCATCGCCCAGCAGCGCTTCGGCCTCCTGCCGGCTCCGCTCAGCGCGGCGGTAGCGCTCCAGCGCATCCATGAGCGGCTCCAGCTCCCGGCGCTCCCTGCTCAGCGCCGCAGCCCGCTCCATGTCCGCATAAAGCTCCGGCTGTGAAAGCTCCGCCTCGAGCTGACGGAACTTTTTTTCCAGTTCGGCTACCTTCTCGACCATGCCCTGCGTCCTTTCTGCAGCATTTTAGTCTATTTTAGCACAGCAGCCCCGTGCTTTGCAACAGCGGAAATAGAGAATTGACCCTTGCGCAGGCGTTGGTTTCATGCTAAACTGTCTTAAAAGAACTGAGAAGCGAGGGGAGCGTCCCATGATCCACTTTACCATGAAGCTCTGCGGCCTGACCATCGCCGCCGATGTGAACTATGCCTACACCCGCGACTTCTGCCGGGATTATATCGTGGACGATGTGGAAAACCCCGACATCGCCATTACCGTCACCGAGGAGGACATCCGCGAGGAGGATCGGCTGAATCTGGAGGCCGAGGCCAAAAAGCACATTCCGCCCCGGAATTACACCATTGAGTATCTGGAGGTTCTGAATCTGGGCCGCCAGTGCATGATCCGGCTCTTCCCCTACAACATCATCCTCTTCCACAGCGCCGCTGTGGTGCTCAACGGTGAGGTTTATCTGTTCTCCGCCAGCTCCGGCGTGGGCAAGTCCTGGCACTCGCAGCTCTGGCTGAAGCACTTCCCCGAGTGCTACATCCTCAACGGCGACAAGCCCCTGCTGCACTTCACCGAGGAGGGCATCATGGTTTGCGGCTGTCCCTGGCAGGGCAAGGAGTGTCTGGGCGTGAACGAGATGAAGCCGCTGAAGGCCGTCTGCATGATCCACAGGGACACGGTCAACACCATTGAAAAGGTCACGGTAGACAGCGCCATCGGCGAGATCATGAAGCAGGCCAACCATACCGTGGCCGCCACCCGCGCCGAGGAGGAAGCTCTCATCCGCGGTCTGAGCGCCGTGGATGTATACCGTTTGGGCTGCAATATGGACGATGAAGCCGCCTTTGTGGCACGCCGCGCTATGGTAGGTGATGTGTAAACGCCCCGAATGGCAAAAAACTTGCTTTTCTGCCGGATAAATAGGAAGAATTGCTGTTTTTTTCCTTGACAAGCATAGGGGAAGTGAGTATAATACTAATGCTTAATAGCCGAAAACTTTTGTACTCTCAAAGCGTTTCGGCGCAACTGAGGGGAGGGAAATAGATGTCGACCATTCAGGTAAAGGAAAATGAGTCTCTGGATTCTGCTCTGAAGCGTTTCAAGCGCTCCTGCGCCAAGTCCGGTGTGCTGGCTGACCTTCGCAAGAAGGAATACTACCAGAGCCCCAGCGTCAAGCGCCGCAAGAAGTCCGAGGCCGCCCGTAAGAACAAGAACAAGCGCTACTACTAAGTTGATAGAAAAGCTCCGTCCGGATTCGGACGGAGCTTTTTTCTTTTTCCCGCGCAGTGTGGAACGGAAAGCGGCCCCCCTCATTCTCTTTCTCGGCAGAGAGGATGGATTGCCACGTCGCTTCACTCCTCGCAATGACAGGGGAGGCTCTGGCAGGCAGATGAAAAGGGTTCGCTGCCGGAAAAATCAGCAGCGAACCCTTTTCCTTTTTTAGTCCTCCTCCACGGGAGGCTTGATGAGGCCGGTACGGTAAGCGTCCAGCAGCCTGCGCAGATCGGCCACCCGGCCGAGGATCTCCTCGCCGCCGTCGGTGTCCATGACCAGAAGCTGTTCGGGATACTGCTCCACCGTGGTGATGCGCGAGAACATATCCTCGCTGGTGGAGGTCACCTTATTGGGATCAAAGGGCTGGTGCTCGGCCAGATAGAGCATCTGAGAGTTGCTCACCAGCGTAAAGCCGCAGATACCCGTTACGGGCTGATAGGCCTTGGAGATGCCGCCGTCAATGTTGATGAACTTACCGCCGGCCTTGATGGGTTCCTCGCCCTTGCGTTTCTTCACGGGCACATGGCCGTTGATAATGTGGGTATACTTCCCATCCACACCGAACTCGGCAAGAATGGCGTCGGCAGTGGCGGGATCGTCCCAAAGGTCGTAATAGGGATCCTTGGCCTCCTCGCCCGCCTCTTCCTCCTGCAGGAAGCTGCGCTCGAAGGTGGCGATCTTGTCCTTGCCGTTCAGCGGGGAGCTGGGGCCGCACCAGAGATACCAGAGGAAGTCGGTATTCTCCAACCGTCTGTCATACATGGCCTTGCGGCAGTTCTGCTCGCAGTAATCGAAGAGCGCCTTGCCGCTGTAGGTTTTGCCGCCGAAGCTGACCTGCTTGAAGCTGCCGTCGGGATTCATGGGCACACAGCCGTGGTAGAGCAGGTTGCCGTTGCATTCCCGGTACATGGCGCCGTTCTCCATCAGGTAGCGCACATGCTCCTGCAGCTTGTCGCTGCGGGCGAAGGAGCTGCAGAGCAGCTCGATGACCTCCTGCTCGGCAGGCGAGAGCTTGTAGGGATCGGCGGGGTCCACCGTGGGCAGCGCCACATCCAGTGAATGCCAGACCCTGTCCCCCACCTGCAGGACGCCGGTCTCCCGGTCCATCTTATCAAGGAGCAGCCGATCCTCCATGTGATATTCCGGGTGCCGCATGACCAGCTGCCCCTCCAGCTTGAACTGGATAACGGAGATGGCCTTGAGGATCTTGGCGTTGGTCTCGGCATTTTCGGTCACGCAGTCGGTGACCCGGCTGGGCACGAAGGCCAGGCAGGGGTCGTCCGCATACTGCTCCACCGCAAAGATGGCCAGAGGCCGGACATTGATGCCGTAGCCGTCCTCCAGCGTGTCGAAGTTGCCGTATTTCACGCTGTTGCGCAGGGCATTGGCCACGCAGGCGGGATTGCCCATGCCGGCGCCCATCCACAGCACATCGTGGTTGCCCCAGACGAAGTCCACCCGCTTGCGCTGCATAAGCTCGGAGATCACGCGCTCCGCTGCGGAGCCGCGGTCGAACATATCGCCCACGATGTGGAGTCTGTCCACGGTGACGCGGGAGATGAAGTTGGCCAGCGCCACGATGAAATCGTCGGCAATGCCGGTGTCGATCACGGTATCGAGAATGGAGCGGAAGTAGCTCTGTTTGGAGTCGTCAAACTCCTGGGTATTGATCAGCTCCTCGATGATGTAGGAATACTCGGTGGGCATACGGGTGCGCATCTTGGCGCGGGTATACTTGTCCGCAGACTCCCGGCTGACATTGACAAGCTGGCTGAGGGCCTTGCGGTACCAGTCCGGCGTCCGGGGGCCCCGGGCGATCTCCCGCTCGGGATAGTAGATCAGCAGCGCCAGCGCGTTTTTCTCGTCATTGGAGAGAGAATAGCCGAAGCACTCGTCGATCTTTCTATGTACCGCCCCGGAGGCATTCTGGAGAATGTGGGTAAAATAATCATACTCCCCGTGAATGTCGCTCATGAAATGCTCGGTAGTCTTGGGGAGCTGCAGGATTGCCGTCTGCCGGACGATCTCCGCCGCCGTTTCGGCGATGGAGGGAAAATCCTTGCTCAGCAGCTCCAGATATTTGAGTTCTTCCCGTGTCATAAGGGTGATGATATCCTTTCGCTTGATTTGTTTGGGAAATTACTGTTTTTCGAGATACGCGCAGGCGCTCAGAGCGGCTACATTGCCCTCCCCCACCGCTTTGGCCAGCTGATAGGGCTCTCCGGTGCAGTCTCCGGCGGCGAAAACGCCCCGGAGGGAGGTCTCCATGCTCCGGTTCACAGTGATATGTCCGCCGTCCACGGAAAGGCCGCTGAGGAGCGTGTCGGCGGCGGAGCTGGGGCGAAGAATGAACACGGCCTCGCAGGGTGTGACCGCGCCGTTAAAGCGCAGGCCCTCGACCCGCTCTTCCCCGAGGATGGCATAGCTGCCCTTTTTCGTAAAGAGCTCCACGCTGCAGCCCATGTCCCGGAGAAGCTGCGCCTCGCTCTCTGCGTCCCGGGTGAAGCCCAGTACCGCCGTGCGTTTGCCCCGATAGAGCATACCGTCGCAGGTAACGCAGTAGCTCACGCCGCGGCCCAGCAGCTCACGCTCCCCCGCGATGGCTCCGCTCCGGTCGGCGCCGGTACAGAGGATGAGGGCTCTGCCCTCGGTATAATCGTTGCCGATGGCCACCCCGAAGCTCTGTCCCATGTCCATGGCAGCCGTGGCGCGGCCGCTGAGGAACTCCACCCCCAGCGCCTCCGCCTGGGCGCGCATACGCTCCAGCAGCTCCCTGCCGGAAACGGAAGGCACGCCGGGATAGTTCTCCACCAGCCGGGAGGGATAAATGGCGCTCTCTTCCATGGGAAGCGATACCACGGCCGCCGTTTTCTTCCGGCGCACCGCCGTCATGGCCGCGCTGAGTCCCGCCGGGCCGCCGCCGAGTATCAGAATATCCCACATAAGACAGCCTCCTCTCCGATTTTTTCCTATTATCTAACAAAACTGTTGTAAAATCAAGGGCAATCGTGTATAATTTATCTTCGTAAATTCAAGTTGGGGGATTTTTCATATGGACGAAAGCAAAAACTTTATTCACGCCTTTGTAGAAGAGGATCTGGCTCCCGGCGGACGCTGCGAGGGTATGCAGGTACACACCCGTTTCCCGCCCGAGCCCAACGGCTACCTGCACATCGGCCACTGCAAGGCGCTCTGCATAGATTTCGGCACCGCTCAGAAGTACGGCGGTCTCTGCAACCTCCGCATGGACGACACCAACCCCGCCAAGGAGGACACCGAGTTCGTGGACGCCATCAAGGAGGACATCCACTGGCTGGGCTTTGACTGGGACGACCGTTTCTTCTACGGCTCCGACTACTTTGAAAAGACCTACGAGCTGGCCGAGGATCTCATCAAGCGCGGTCTGGCCTACGTCTGCGAGCTCAGCGCTGAGGAGTTCAGCAAGTACCGCGGCGACACGCAGCACCCCGCCGTTTCCCCCTACCGGGATCGCCCCTGGGAGGAATCGCTGGATCTTTTCCGCCGTATGCGCGCCGGGGAGTTCCCTGAGGGCAAGTACACCCTCCGTGCCAAAATCGATCTGGAAAGCGGCAACTTCAATATGCGTGACCCGGTGCTCTACCGCATCCGCTACATTGAGCACCCCCGCCAGGGCACCAAGTGGTGCATCTTCCCCATGAAAGACTTAGCCCATCCCATTCAGGATGCTCTGGAGGGCATTACGCACTCCCTCTGCTCTCTGGAATACGAGTCCCACCGTCCCCTCTACAACTGGGTGGTGGAGCAGTGCGGCTTTGAAAAGAAGCCCCGTCAGATCGAGTTTGCCCGTCTGAACGTGAACTATACGGTCATGAGCAAGCGCAAGCTCCGCCGTTTGGTGGAAGAGGGCCGGGTGAGCGGCTGGGACGATCCCCGTATGCCCACTCTCTGCGGTCTGCGCCGCCGCGGCTACACCCCCGGCTCCATCAAGGACTTTGCCGAGCGCATCGGCGTGGCCAAGGTGGATTCTACCGTGGACTACGCCCTGCTGGAGGCCTGCCTCCGGGACGATCTGAACGCCCATGCCGAGCGTGCCATGGCCGTTCTGCGGCCCCTCAAGCTCACCGTCACCAACTATCCCGAGGGACAGAGCGAGAGCTTTGAGATCGAACGCAATCCCACCGACGAGAACGCCGGTACCCGGTCTGTGAGCTTCTCCCGGAACCTCTGGATCGAGGCGGACGAC
>JAGHSH010000140.1 GCA_018065965.1 Candidatus Apopatocola equi | reverse complement strand
CCACGGCCTCCGGGTGCAGGGCGCGGAAGCTGTCCACAAAGCCGGAGGCGGTGAGCAGGCGCATCTTGTCCCGCTCCGCGTCGGTGAAGCCGGGGTTCATATGGTTGGTGGACGGGTTCTTCAGGTCGATCTCCTCCACGGCCACGTTCATGTCGCCGCAGATGACCACGCCCTTTTTCTCCGCCAGCGCGCAGACATAGGCGCGGAAATCGTCCTCCCAGCGCATCCGGTATTCCAGCCGCTTCAATCCGTCCTGGGAGTTGGGCACATAGACGCAGACCAGATAGAAATCCTCATATTCCAGCGTCAGTGCGCGGCCCTCGTGGTCATGCTCGTCCACGCCCAGCCCCCGCCGGACGGAGAGAGGGGTGTGGCGGGTAAAGACGGCAGTGCCGCTGTAGCCCTTTTTCTCGGCGTAGTCCCAGTACTGCTCATAGCCGGGCAGGTCGAGAGAGATCTGCCCCTCCTGCAGCTTGGTCTCCTGCAGGCAGAAGAAGTCCGCATCCAGCGCGGCAAAGGACGCCATAAAGTCCTTGCCCACCACGGCGCGGAGGCCGTTCACGTTCCAGCTGACGAATTTCATGCATCCTGCTCCTTCCTGACAGGCACCGAAGCGATCACGCGGTGGATGGGGATGCCCTGCTCGGTGAACTTGAGCTCATAGTCGGTCATGGGCGTGCCCTCGGGCATTTCCCGCACGGCCCAGCCGCTGGCGGCAAAGCTCTCCATGCTCCACTGGAAGAGGGGCTCGTTGTCGGTCTTGAACCAGACCTCCCCGTCGGGGGGCAGGACAACGGTGTAGCGCTCCAGAAAGGCGGGGGCGCTCAGACGGCGCTTGTACTGCCGGGTCTTGCGCCAGGGATCAGGGAAATTGATGTAGATGCGCTCGATCTCGCCGGCGGCGAAGATGTCCGTCAGCTTTTCCGCATCGAAGTCGATAAAGCGGAGGTTGGGGATCTCCTGCGCCAGTGCCCGCTCCTCGGCCACCACCATGGCGTCCTGCACCTTTTCGATGGCGATGAGGAGGATCTCCGGCTCCCGAAGCGCCTGCTCACAGGTAAAGCGACCCTTGCCGCAGCCGATCTCCAGCCGGATGGACTTGTATTGTGGAAATTCCTCGTGCCAGCGGCCCTTGAGCGCTTCCGGCTCCATGATCTGCAGGGCGGCGCAGCGCTCCATGCGGGGCACAAGGTTTGGTTTCTTTCTCATTCTCACGGTGACTCACACTCCATTCGGCGTATTCTATCACAGGCGCGGGAAATTGGCAATGCAAACCCTTGCATTTGCCTCCCCTTTTTGTTATAATGAATAGACTATCCGGGTGTTGCGCAGTTGGTAGCGCGCCAGCTTTGGGAGCTGGAGGCCGCGAGTTCGAGTCTCGCCACTCGGACCAAAAAAGAGAACCGCCTTTATGGCGGTTCACATTTCATGCGAGACTCGAACAGGGCACGAGCGAAGCGAGAGAAACACGCCGGGGGCGTGTTTGGGTGCCCGCGTGCGTGCCGGCGAAAGCCGGGCGAGTCTCGCCACTCGGACCAAAAAAGAGAACCGCCTTTGCGGCGGTTCTCTAAAGGACAGTCCTATGTAGGATACGGTGCCATCCGTTACGGTCATGCCGGAAAAACTCGCCGTGACCTCTGCCGGCTCTGTGTACGGCTCGTTCCTGCTCAGCCGTGAGGCGGGCGGGTATGTGCTGATCGCGCTGATCGCCTTCGTGTTAGGCGTGACTGTGACGCTGCTCTGTCTGCACTATCGAAAAAACCAAAATAAAACGGGAGATGGACAGTCTTCTGCACCACATGAGAAGGAGGTAATACAGAAATGAAAACAAAACGCTTGATTGCCGCTTTGCTATGCTTTCTGCTGATCGGGAGCCTGTTCCCCGTCAGTGCGTTGGCCGATGGCGAGCCGGATCCGGTCTATTACGTCACTGTCGCCCCGGGTGACGGCAGCGGAGAGGCCTTTACCGTAAACAGTGACGATAATAAAGGTAATAGTCTTTTATTTTATGACAGGGAGAAGGGCAGTTTTGTAAGAAGCTACACTACAGCGGACGGCATTTATATGGCTTACCTTGTGCCTGATTGTCACTTTACTGCGCCGGAGGGATATATTTTCGATTGCTGGAAAGTGGAAGGCGCCGATAAGACGGTGAAGGACGGGGCATCCTTCAACGTGACTCAATACGCGGCTTCCCCTGACTATTCCCTGACGCTGACAGCACAGTGGAAACATGACCCGGATTATACCTATACGATTACCGCAATTGCCGATCACGACGGGGGTGCGGTGATTACAGGCGCAGGAGAATATCCTTATGGAGCTACTGTTACCTTAAGCGTTACGCCAAACAGTGGCTATGCTTTCGTGCAATGGACAGAAGACGGTAAGCCTGCCGGTGGATATTTGGATAACTTAAAAAAAACTTACACTTTTAATGTAACGAGTGAACGTACGTTTACGGCTGAACTTATCGATTATAAAAATGAGATCATCAGTGCGACGGTGAAGCCGAACGGTGGCGGTGGAGAGGAATTTACTGTAGACAGTAAGACGGTATTGTCTAATTCGGAATATTTGAATGGGAATTATGACAAGAATAAAGGATGCTTTGTTACACTTAAAGATTTTAGTTTATATTTTGTGCTTCCGAAAGATGCGTTTACTCCGCCGGAGGGAAAGGAGTTCTACGGTTGGGAAGTGATAGGATACGACGGCCTCAAATCTGATGATACCTTGTTAGCGTATGGAAATTATTTTATGAATTCCACCCGTTCCGCGACAATTCAAGCAATCTGGAGAGATCTGCCAAAATATACAGTCACGACATCCACCAACATCGAAGAAGGAGGGACCGTCAGCGGAAGCGGTGAATACACAAAGGGAGATTCTGTCACCGTAACAGCGACTCCAAGAAAAGGATATATTTTTATGGCATGGGCGGATGAACATGCAAATTTGGTCAGCACAGATGCCAGTTACACATTCGCCGCGTCAAAGAATATTTCACTTCGTGCAACGTTTAAGCCAATACAAACCGTAACAGTAATGCCCGGTGAAGGCGGTGGAGTAGCGTTTAACCTGCAAAGCATATCACTTCTTTCAAAGAATGAAATAAATCAAGGACTATATGATAGGATGAAAGGTGTGTTCTATAGAAAAGGAAGCTATATTGCATACCGCTTGCCTGATATTTGCCCGTTTACCGCACCTGTCGGCAAAGAATTTGACTGCTGGAAGTACTATGATAACTTTCATCATGAAGATAAATTTGTTAATCTTGGAGATTCTGTAGATCAGAGTGAATTTGCAAATAATATGCTGACAATCACTGCCCAGTGGAGAGACAAGGCTCCGGAATACTTAATTACCGTTTCAGGCGATGCCGGAGGCACAGCGCACGCAGACAAGCCCTCTGCCGCAAAGGGCGATACGGTTCATCTTACCGCAACCCCGAACGCAGGCTACCACTTCAAAGAATGGCAGTCCTCTGATGTTACAATCACTGATAACAGCTTCACCATGCCGGAGAAAGATGTGACGGTCACGGCAGTCTTTGAAGCGGATGCACCCACCACCTACACCGGCACAGGCTGGAATCTGGATGCGGACGGTGTTCTGCACATTACCGGTGATATACCCGAAAGTGGATTCGGTCTGACGGATGAGCAAAAGGGGCAGGTGAAATCCGTCGTTGCGGTGTCAGGCGCGTCTATTTCCAGCGGAGAGGCTCTGTTCAGCGGATTTGAGAATATGACTTCCGCCGATTTAAGACTTCTTAACACAACCGGTGTTACGAGCATGGGAGGTATGTTCTATAATTGTAGCGATCTTACTTCTCTGGATTTAAGCGGCTTTGATACAAGCAGCGTTAACGACATGAGTAGTATGTTCGAGGGTTGCGGGAGCCTTACTTCTCTTAATTTAAGTGGCTTTGATACAAGCAGCGTTAACGACATGAGTAGTATGTTCGAGGGTTGCAGCAGTCTTACTTCCCTTGATGTAAGCGGCTTTAATACGAGCAGTGTGACGGAAATGCATCATATGTTCGAGGGTTGCAGCAGTCTTACTTCCCTTGATGTAAGCGGCTTTGATACGCGCAGTGTGACGACTATGGAAAATATGTTCAAGGATTGCAGCAACCTTACTTCCCTTGATGTAAGCGGCTTTGATACAAGCAGCGTTAACGACATGAGTAGTATGTTCGCAGATTGCAGTAGTCTCACTTCTCTTGATGTAAGTGGCTTTATAACCGACAGCCTGGAGTACGCGGGTCAAATGTTCCTTGGATGCAGCAGTCTTACTTCCCTTGATGTAAGCGGCTTTGATACGCGCAGTGTGATGGAAATGCATCTTATGTTCTTGGGCTGCAGCAGTCTCACTGCTCTTAGAATTACGCCTGATATCCTGCGTGCAAACGCGGATGACATTAGCACCGATATAGTAATATTGCTTGCCATGTACACTGTCAACGTTCAAAATGACGGCAACGGTACAGCAAGTGCGAATCCGGCTTCTGCCGCAGAGGGAAAAACAATTACCTTGACCGCCACTCCGGATGCGGGTTATCGTTTCAAGGAGTGGCAGAGCACAGACGTTACGGTCACGGACAACAAATTCACCATGCCCGCAAAGGCGGTAACAGTCACGGCAGTGTTTGAGGCTATTCCTACTTATACTGTGACATTCGAAATGAAAGGTCACGGTACACAGGTGACTGCGCAGACAGTTGAAGAAGGCTGTAAGGCAACAAAACCCTCTGCCGATCCAACCGAGAATGGTTGGAGTTTCGGCGGTTGGTATACCGATATGGCCTGTAATGAAGCATTTGACTTTACTTCTGCTATCACTGCCAACACCACCATCTACGCCAAGTGGACTGCCACTCACACATGGGATGATGGAGAAGTCACCACACCCGCAACACACATGACGGAAGGCGTGATGACTTACACCTGCACCGAGTGCGACGCAACAAAGAACGAGACTATCGCAAAGCTTACAGTACATGCCTTCGATCAGGAAACTGTCTCTGAACAGTATCTCAAGAGCGAGGCCACCTGCACAGAAGCAGCGGTCTACTACAAGAGCTGCGAGTGCGGCGAGGCAAGCGAAACCGACACCTTCACGGTCGGCGAGGCACCTGGGCACGACTGGGATGAGGGAAAGGTCACCACGCCCGCAACCTACGAGGCAGAGGGCGTAAGGACTTACACCTGCAGGCGCTGCGACGATACCAAGACCGAACCCATCAAGAAGCTCAGAAAGCACGGCCCGATCGATGACTTTGTCACCCGCCTCTACACGGTCTGCCTTGACCGTGAGCCCTGCGATAGAGAACTCGACCATTATTTCTGGGAGATCACCGAGAACGGCATGACGGGCTCCGAGGTGACCGGCAAATTTATCTTCTCCGATGAATTCTGCATGAAGAACTACTGTGACCGTCACTATGTCGAGGCTCTGTACAAGACCTTTATGGGCCGTACGCCCGGTGATGACGAGATCGCCTACTGGGCATGGCAGCTCCAGCAGGGCAAGACCAGAGAAGAAGTGTTCAACGGCTTCCTCTCCAGCACGGAATTCGCCTATTTCTGCGCGGAGGCCGGCATTAAAGTGGGCGGTGCCGTTAAATTCGACAACAAGGGTACTCGTGCCGGCGGCCGCTGCACCGTAGATGGCTGCATCAGCGCCGAGGGCTATGACCGCTTCGTCAGGCGACTCTACAACGTGACACTGGATCGAGGACCCAGTCAGGAAGAGCTGGATGCGTGGGTCTACAACCTGATTCACGGCGATCACACCGCCAAGACTGCTTCCCACGAATTCCTCTTCTCCGAGGAGTTTATCAGCCACGATTATGCGGATGAGGTCTTCGTTGATTACCTCTACAATGCTATGATGGGCCGCACCCCCGGCACCGACGAGGTCAACTACTGGGTGTGGAGATTCTCCACCGGCGTGACTCGCGAAGACGCCTTCAGCGAGTTCGCTGACTCCGACGAGTTCGCCCTTCTCTGCCAGGATTACGGCATCAATTGCCAGTAAGCGAAGCGGCAGAAAAAACAACTGATACTACGCAAAAAACAGGGACGAAGCATTTTGCTGATGTCCGATAAGGATGTTTTTCAAAAACATCTGAATCGAGCGCAGCAAAGGGAAACAGACACCGTGAATTGCAGAAATGCTTTTCACGGTTTCTGTTTTTTATATGCTAAAATCCGCACATTCGATTTTTTTATGTTTCCACTAGAATAAAGGGGAAATCAAATTCGGGAGGTCGAAAGACTATGAAAGAAAAACAAAGAGAACCGCCTTTAGCGCAGTGTTCATAAAACCGTAATAGCCTGTATAGAGACAGTCAAACTGAATCTTCTCTTTTTTCCGGTGCTCCATGATCGGCAGCGCGACGGTGATTGAACACTGCCCGAAGCAGGAAATATCCTGCACGGTGATAACACGTTTATGTTCCGTTTCGTTATGCTCCTCAGGCTTTCCCATTGATCTCGGACGCAATTATATATTGTATCGGTAAAATCAGATCTGCACAACGGGAGGAAGAGAACCCAAATAATTAAGATGTTTGAGTAACATATTTATCAAAGTGCTGAATTATAATCTCTTGCGCCTAAGCACTGACCATTGTACAATAAGCGAGGCTCCCGGGCAGCCTCTGAGCTGCCCGGCGGCAGATTTTAAATATAGGAGAAGAAAAGATGAAAAAAATTGTGGCTTTGATAGCCTGCGCGGCTATGCTGCTGTCCGGCTGCGGGACGAGCAAGCCGACCGCCGCGGCTGAACCCGCCGCTGAACCCGAGGCCGAACCCATCGCAGAACCTGCCGACGAACCCGCAGAGGATGTATGGGAGACGCTGGAGGAGGCCTATATCTACGCGTTCCCGTTGGTGCTGATGGATGCGACCATGACCTCCGCCACGAACACGGAGACCGTTGTGACCGGGAAAGCGCCCGTCAATCAGTTCATGCACGGGGCCGGCACCGTCAAGGCCTCCTTCAAAACCGTTGTTACGCCCAACGTGGACACCGTTTATACGCAGGTGTGGCTGGATCTCGGCGAGGAGCCTCTGATCTTCACCATGCCGGCGGCTGACCGCTTCTTCAATGTGCAGCTGCTGGACGGTTGGACGAACACGGTCGCCGTGCTGACGGAGCCCGGTGAGTATGCCTTCACCTGCACCGACTGGGACGGAGAGCTGCCGGAGGGCGTGACGCGTGTGGACTTCCCGACGCAGATGGACTGGTTCATTGCCCGCTGCCTGCTTTCGGGGGAAGAGGATCTGCCCAATGTGAAGGCGATCCAGAGCGAAATGAAGCTCCTGCCTCTCTCCGCCTACATTTCCGGCGGCGAATACACGCCTCCTCAGGGGAGCTATTCCGAGGCCAACGATTTTGTCCCCGTCAATAAAGTCCTCAGCATGGGCCCTGCGGAATTCTTTGCAAAGGCCAATGAGCTGATGGGCAAGAACCCCCCCGCAGCAGCGGATGCGCCGGAGCTGGAAAAGCTCGCTGCCGTCCATGTCGGGCCGGAGCAGCAGTTCGATCCCGGCGTGCTGACGGGCGATATCGCCGCGCAGTGGAAGGAGATGCTGACGGGTCTGCGTCCCAGACTGGTGGCTGAGGGAGCGAAGTTCTCCGTGAAGCTGGATCAGTGGAGCTACTTTGGCCGTCCCATCGGCGATTACGGCACCGAGTACAGCTACCGCGCCATGATCGCCCTCGGCGGTCTGGGCGCCAACACGCTGGATGTGGCCATGTACACCAAAACGAACACGGACGAAACCGGCGCACAGATGAACGGCGCCCATACCTATCAGATCCATTTCCACAGCCTGCCCCCGGTTCTGGACAACGGCTTCTGGTCGCTGACCGCTTACGGCAGCGATGATTTCCTGATCGACAATCCCCTGAACCGCTACTGCATCAACGACCGTTCGAGCTTTGAGCTGAACGAGGACGGAACGCTGGATATCATCGTTTCCGCCGCCGAGCCGGAGAACACGGCGAACTGGCTTCCCGTCAACGGCGACGATTTCCACCTGTATATGCGGATCTACACCCCGGATATGGCGGCCATCGAGACCTGGGCTGCGCCTGTGATCACGATGGTCGACTGAGGCGTTTCCCGGAGGAATTTTCGGCTATCCCTTGCCTTCCGCCGCCGGACATAGTACAATGAAGCGAAAATGTACGGCGGCAGAACGGCCGGAGGGGGTATCATCCATGAAATATGCAAAGCAGTGTCCGAAATGCGGCAGCTGCGGCTACAGCGAGGAGTGGATCCGGCGGGAGGACATCCCCCGGCTGCGGGAATCCAGGCACGCCCGCAAGCCCAACTGAGGGGGGGAGAAAAGCCATGTCTTACAACAAGACCACGATTCCGGCCCTGCTCCGGGAGCGGGGAACGGCCTTTGAGCTGCTGGAGCACGCACCCATGCACACCATGGAGGATATGGACGCCGCAGGGCTGACCGTCCGGGGCAATGTGCCCAAGAACCTTTTTCTGCGGGATATGAAGGGGAAGAACCACTTCCTTGTCACCGCTATGGAAAACAAGCGGGTCGATCTGCGGGCGCTGGCGGAAACGATCGGCAGTACGAAGCTCTCCTTTGCCTCCGCCGAGCGACTGGAGAAGTATCTGGGGCTGCTGCCCGGCAGCGTGTCGCCCTTCGGCATTCTCAACGATGAAAGCCGCAGCGTGCAAATGATCTTTGATGCGGACCTGCGGGGCGAGGAGCGTCTGGGCATCCACCCCAACGACAACACCGCCACCCTCTTCCTGCGCTTTGCGGATGTGGAAGCCCTCATCCGGGAGCACGGAAACAGCATCGCTTTTGTACACTTTGAGAGTTTATAAGAAAAAGAGACTCCCTGCAAAATGAGAAATTGGCAGGGAGTCTCTTTTTTTCGGGTTACAGGAACTTGTCCAGCTCCTTTTCGACCTTATCCATCTTTTTGACCTTGGGGTTTTTGTAGATCGCTCCGGCGCGGATGACCATGGCCGGGTTGCGCAGGGTGCCGAGCTCCTCTATGGGATTCCGGCGCAGCACCAGCATATCGGCGCACTTGCCCGCCGCCAGCGAGCCGGTCTCGCCGTCGATGCCCGCGATCTGCGCATTGCCGAGGGTGGCGGTGTAGAGGGCAAAGCGGCCGTCCACACCGCAGAACTTCCGGAAGTAATTGACCTCCCGCCACATATCGTAGTGGGTGATGTAGGGGCAGCCCGTGTCGGTGCCCAGTCCCACGGGGATGCCGGCCTCCACGCAGGCCTTGGCGCAATCGACGATGCCCCGGAACACCACCTCGCCGTTATACTGCTCCATCTCGCTTACGCCGCTGACGGCGCGGTCGAAGAGTGCATAGGGCAGCGCGGGGGACAGGGTAGCTACCAGTGCAGCGCCACGGTCGCGGAAGAGGGAGAGGATCTCCTCGTCGGGCTTTGCGCCGTGCTCAATGGTGTCCACGCCGTTTTCCAGCGCCACGCGCACGCCCTCGGGGCTTTCCACATGAGCGGCCACGGACAGACCGCGCTCGTGGGCAGCGTCACAGGCAGCCTTCACATAGTCGGCAGGCATCTTCAGCTCGCCGGGCTCACCCTTTACGGTAGCGTCCAGTACGCCGCCGGTGATCATCAGCTTGATCAGATCCGCGCCGCCGTCTGCGATCCGGCGGGTATAGGCGGCAGCCTCCTCGGCGCTGGTGGCTTCGTAGGCCAGAGAACCGGCCATATGACCGCCGGGAACGGAAACGGCCATGTTGGCGGCCAGGATCCGGGGACCGGGTATCTCGCCGCGGGCAATGCGATCGCGGACAAGGCCGTCAAATTCCTGCACGCCGCCCACAGTGCGGAGAGTGGTCACGCCGCTCATCAGCTCGGTTTTGGCATATCCCTCGCACATGAGCTGCACGATCTTGCGGAAAAGTGCGTTGGAGGTCAGGAGCTTCACCAGCTTTTTGGTGTCGCCGGTCCCGGAGGGCTTGCCGCTGCCGGGCAGATGTACATGGAGGTTGATCAGACCGGGCATCAGGTACTTGCCCTGCAGGTCAACGGTCTCATAGCCCGGCACGTCCCCCGTGTCCGGCACAATGGCCTCGATCCGGTCTCCGGACGTGAGCAGCGTCATGCCCTGCAGCGGTTCCATGTCCTTCTCGCCGGTGAGTATGGTCGCGTTTCTGTATGCGTATTCCATAAAAAACGTCCTCCCTCG
>JAGHSH010000132.1 GCA_018065965.1 Candidatus Apopatocola equi | reverse complement strand
CGAGCTGGCCGATGTGTAGTTCGGCGATGATGTGGCGGTCATCGGCATCGGCCCGGTGGGGCTCATGGCCACTGCCGGCGCAGCCCTCCGGGGCGCGGCCAGCATCTTCTGCGTGGGTACCCGTCAGAAGTGCAGAGAGGCGGCAAAGGCCTACGGCGCCTCCTCCTTCCTCTCCTACAAGGACGGCCCCATCGACACCCAGCTTCTGGAGCTTACCGGCGGCAGAGGAGTGGATAAGGTGCTCATCTGCGGCGGCGATAACGATACCTTTGCTCAGGCCGTGACCATGCTCAAGCCCGGCGGCATCATCGGCAGCGTGAACTATCTGGGCAGCGGCGAGTTCGTGAAGATCCCCCGCATCGAATGGGGCTGCGGTATGTCCCACAAGCAGATCCGCTGCGGGCTCATGCCCGGAGGCCGTCTGCGCAGCGAGAAGCTGGCGGCCATGATCACCGCCGGCCGCGTGGATCCCTCCCTGATGCTCACCCACCGCTTCCATGGCTTCGATCACATGGAGGAGGCTCTGCAGCTCATGAAGGACAAGAGCGCCGACCTCATCAAGCCCGTGGTGTATATGGAGTAACGGAAAAGCACCCCGTTTGCGGACAGGCTCAGCCTGTCTGCAGCGGGGTGCATTCCGTATGCATCAAACGATCCATCCCCCGCCGAGAACGGCCTCACCCTCATACAGGGCGCAGACCTGTCCGGGGGTAGGGGCGCGGACAGGCGCGTCAAAGACCACCCGTCCGTCCGCATACACCGTGGCCTCCGGGGAATCGTTCCGGGAGTGACGGATGCGGGCGGTGCAGCGGAAGGGAAAGTCCCGTTCTGCCTGCATATTCAGGGAGCACAGAGAAATGTGCTCCGTCCACACCTCATCGTCATCCGAAAGGGTGACGGTATTTTTTTCACTGTCGATGGCGGAAACGTAGACCCGCTGTCCCAGCGCAATGCCCAGATGACGCCGCTGTCCCAGCGTGTAGTGGTGGATGCCGTTATGCTCACCCACGGCCTGACCGCGGTAGAGAAACTGCCCCGGCGGCGGGGTGACGCCCCGCTGCTCGATGTAGCGGGCGTAATCCTTGTCGGGAATGAAGCAGATCTCCATGCTGGCGGCCTTGTCCGCCACGGCGAGACCCCGCTGCCGTGCCAACGAACGCACCTGCTCCTTGTTATAGATCCCCAGCGGCAGCAGCAGCCGCTCCACCTGCTCCCGCCGGAGCCGGCAGAGCATATAGCTCTGGTCATTGGGAGCCATGCCCTTGAAGAGCCGGCCGCCCTCGGCGCGGGCATAGTGCCCGGTGGCGATGCACTCCGCCCCCTGCTGCTCTGCCAGACGGAGCAGGGAGGGGAACTTGACCAGCGGATTGCAGAGCACGCAGGGATTGGGCGTTTCGCCCCGGAGATAGGCGGCGGCAAAGGGGGCGCAGACGTGCTCCTCCAGCTCGGCGCGGATGTCCAGCACCGTCAGGGGAATTTTCAGCGCCTCTGCCGCTTCCCGTGCGGCCTCTGCGCCGGGCAGTCCGTTGTCCAGATAGCAGCCCAGCACCTCGTGCCCCTGCTCCTGCAGAAGAAGAGCGGAAACGGTGGAGTCCACACCGCCGCTCAGACCCAGTACGACTCTCATCGGTGCGTCTCCATCCATACCATCAGCGCCGCCATGTCCGAGGGGCTGACGCCGGAAATGCGGCTGGCCTGCCCGAAGTTCTCGGGGCGGATCTCCTGCAGCTTCTGCCGCGCCTCCAGCCGGAGGCCGGTGATGGAGAGATAATCCAAATCGGCGGGGAGCTTTTTCTCCTCCATTTTGCGGAAATCCTCTACCTGCCGCAGGGCGCGCTGGATATAGCCCTCGTACTTGATGCGGATCTCGGCCTGCTCCCACACGGCGTGGGGAAGAGCGGGACGGTCCTTGTCAAAGGGGGTCAGGTCGCTGTAGCCTACCTGCGGCCGCCGGATCAGATCGGCCAGAGAAGCGCCGGACTGGAGCGCCGCCGTGCCCTTTTCCGTGAGCATGGCGTTCAGCTCCGCCGTGGGAGCGAGATACACGCTCTCCAGCCGCTTCTGCTCCGCCGCCACCTGCCGGTACTTTTCCAGCACCCGCTCATAGCGCTCGTCGCTGGTAAGTCCCACCCGGTGCCCAATGGCGCAGAGCCGCTCATCGGCGTTGTCCTGCCGGTGGAGAAGGCGGTATTCGCTGCGGGCGGTCATCATGCGGTAGGGCTCGTTGGTGCCCTTGGTGACCAGATCGTCAATGAGTGTGCCGATGTAGCCGTCGCTGCGCCGGAGGATCATGGGTTCCTCGCCCTTGAGCTTCAGCGCGGCGTTGATGCCGGCCACCAGACCCTGCACAGCGGCCTCCTCATAGCCGGAGGAGCCGTTGAACTGTCCCGCCCCGTAAAGGCCGGCGATCTTCTTGGTCTCCAGCGTGGGATAAAGCTCCGTGGGGTCGACGCAGTCATATTCGATGGCATAGGCCGGGCGCTGCATCTCCGCGTGCTCCAGTCCCGTGATGCTGTGGAGCATCTCCAGCTGCACCTCCTCGGGGAGGGAGGAGGAGAAGCCCTGCACATAGAGCTCCTCGGTGTCCAGACCCATGGGCTCGATGAAGAGCTGATGGCGGTTCTTGTCCGGGAAGGTGACGATCTTCGTCTCGATGCTGGGACAGTAGCGGGGGCCTATGCCGTGGATCACGCCGCTGTAGATGGGGGAGCGATCCAGATTGGCGCGGATGATCTCGTGGGTGCGCTCGTTGGTGTAGGTCAGGTAGCAGACGGCGCTGTTGTTGATCTCCCCGTTGGTCTCAAAGGAAAAGGGCTCCATGTCGGTGTCGCCCGGCTGCAGCTCCATTTTGCTGAAATCCACGCTCCGGGCGTTGATCCGGGGCGGGGTGCCGGTCTTGAAGCGGCGCAGATTCAGCCCCATGGCGCGGAGCGAATCGGTCAGGAAGGTGGCGGCGGCCAGTCCGTCGGGGCCGCTCTGCCGGAGCACCTCGCCCACGATGGTGCGGCCGCCCAGATAGGTGCCGCTGGCGATGATCACGGCGCGGCAGCGGAACTGCGCGCCCGTGTGGGTGGTCACGGACACAACGTGCCCGTCCTCCGTGCCGATGTCCACCACCTCGGCCTGCCGCAGCAGCAGGTTTTCCTGCCGCTCCAGCGTCTGCTTCATCACGGCTTGGTACTTTCTCCGGTCGGCCTGCGCCCGGAGGGAATGGACGGCGGGGCCTTTGCCCCGGTTGAGCATCCGGTGCTGAATGCAGGCCTTGTCGGCAGCTCGTGCCATCTCGCCGCCCAGCGCGTCCAGCTCCCGGACCAGGTGACCCTTGCCGGTGCCGCCGATGGCGGGGTTGCAGGGCATATTGCCCACGCTGTCCAGATTCACGGTGAAGCACACGGTCTTCATTCCCAGCCGTGCTGCGGCCAGCGCCGCTTCGATCCCGGCGTGTCCGGCGCCGATGACTGCGATATCTGTTTCTCCTGCGAAATACGGTGTCATTCCTTTGCAATCTCCCTGAGCATGGCCTCCACCAGATCGTGGAGCAGATCGCAGCTCTTCAGATCCAGCGTTTCGGAGGGCGTGTGGATGTCATAGATGTTGGGGCCGATGGAGATGCAGTCCAGCTCCGGGTTGGCGACCGCCCAGCAGGAAGTCTCCAGTCCGGCATGAACGCTGATGCGCTCCATCTCCCGGCCCGTAAGGGCGGTGAATTTCTCCATGCACAGCCGCTGCAGGCGGCTGTCTGCCTTCATGGGCCAGGGGGGCGTGGAGGAGAGAATGTCCATATCCGCTCCTGCCCGGTCGGCCTGACGGCGGTATTTTTCCATCATCTGCTCCGTGACCGCCGGGGCGCAGGAGCGCTGCATCACGGTCACGGCGGCGCCGGCCTCGTTGAAGAAGGCCTGTCCCAGATTGGCGGAGCTCTCCACCAGACCGGGGATGGACTCGACCCAGCTGTTCACGCCCAGCTTCAGAGAGCAGAGGCAGCTGAGGAAATGCTCGGTGTCCTCAAAGCTCCGTGCCTTCTCGACCCGGCAGAGCTCCATGTCCAGCAGCATCTGCGGCTCAATGCCCGCAAAACGCTCCCGCAGCTCCTCCAGCTTATCGCGGATCACGAACTGGAAGCTCTCGGTCTTGCCGATGGGCAGCAGCAGGGTGGCCGCCGCCTCGCAGGGAATGGCGTTGTTGGCATTGCCGCCGGTAAAGGAGGCGATGCGCACGGGAATGCCGCTGTCGAACATACTGCTGAGCATTTCCGCCAGCGCGCGCAGGGCGTTGCAGCGGCCCTTGTGGATCTCCATGCCGGAGTGGCCGCCCATCAGACCGTGCAGCCGGAGGGTGATGCCCTCGCCCTCATAGGCGTGCAGGGCATAGGGGAAGCGGAGGTAGAAGGTCTCGCTGCCGGCGCTGGCGCAGCAGAGACGGCCGGATTCCTCCCAGTCCAGATTGATCAGGTAGCTGCCCCGCAGCTCCTCGGGAGCCATGGCCTTGGCGCCGCTCATGCCCTGCTCCTCGTCCACGGTGATGATTCCCCGCAGAGCGCCGCAGCGGAGCGTCTCGTCCTCCATCAGCTCCTGGATCAGCGCCACGCCGGAGCAGTCGTCTCCGCCCAGAGAGGAGCGCTTTGCCCGGAGCATATCGCCCTCCCGGACAGGCTCGGGGCCGTCGCGGAGAGGATCCCAGCCGGAGCCGGGTCTGGCCACGGTGACCATGTCCATGTGAGCCTGCAGAATGGTCACGGGGGCGTTTTCAAAGCCCGCGGCGGCCTCCCGCTCCAGTATCACGTTGCCGATGGCGTCCCGGCGGGCTGTCAGCCCTTTGGAGAGGGCCCGCTCCAGAATATATTGCCCCAGCGCCTCCTCGTGGTGGGTACCGTGGGGAATGGCGCAGAGAGCCTTGAAATTATTCAGAAATACTTCATCCATTGCTGTGATCTCCCTTCGGATAATCGGATACATACCGATACACATTTATATTCTTTTTTACCCGCCCTGTCAAGGAAAAAGGGGAGAGGGATGAGAAAAGGAAGGCTTTTTGCTTGACCGCAGATTGCTTCCGTGCTAAAATATCTCGTTAGATTTTACGCAAGGACGGTTTGCAGATAGATAGCAACGAAAAAGAAAAGAAGAAGACGCTCCCGGGCGCTGCCCGTGCTGCTGGCAGTGCTGGGGATCGGCGCTGCCTTTGCGGGAGGCTACTTTCTGGGACATGGCAGTGAAAGCAGCGAGAGCGGCGTGAGCACCGCACCTGCCGCCTTCCTGCAGCGGCAGCCGAGCAGCGAACGCCATAGCTTTGCCGTGAGCTATATGGCTGACGGTCAGCTGCTGGACAACGAGAGCGTAGCGGCGGGCGGCGTGCTCCGGGGCACGGACAAAACCCCCGAAGGACGTTCCATCCTCCGCTGGCTGGACGAGAACGGCAGGGAGGCAGACCCCGCGAAGATGCGTGCCTACACGGATATGCGCTTCACGGCGGTGACCGGCCCCGCCCTTTCGGCGGAGAGCGGCTATTTCCCCAACACGGAGGAGTTTTTCCTGCCGGAGTCGGCGCTGACGCGGCTGGATTTTGCGGAGATCTTCTATGCTCTGCTGGAGAAAAAACCCGAAGAGGCTGAGCCTCTGCGGGATACGGAGAGCGCCGAGGCCGCCGCGCTGGTAAGCGCGGGGCTCATGAGCGCCCCCAACGGCGTGTTCTCCCCGGCGGAGGAGATCACGGAGCAGTCCCTCTCCGAGCTGCTCAGACCCTTCTTCCCCACGGAGCGGATCGACAACGCTCTTGCCTCCGTGGCGGGCTACGGCAGCGAGACCGTGACCCGCGCCGAGGCGGCGGTGGTCTTCAATGCCCTGCTGGGTCTGGAGGGGGAGCGGGAGTGTTACCTGCCGGACATAGAGCCGGGCTACTGGTGCGAGCGGGACGTGAAGCTGGCCGCCCGGGGCAGCCGGGAAAAGCTCGGCGAGGGCTTTGTGAACCTGCAGGGCTATCTCTACTCCATCGATCAGAACGGCTACGCCCTGAAGAACGGCTTCATCGGCTCTCTCCGCTTTGATCAGAACGGCCGCTACACCTCCGGGAACTATGAGCTGGACGACATGGTGGCAAAGGTGCTGGTGGAGAACGTGGACTTCTCGGCCGACCGGGAGGAGATGCTCCGCACCATGTACGATTACACCCGCGATCACTACACCTACCTGCGCCGCAACTACTATCAGACCTCCGACATCGGCTGGTGTCTCAAGGAGGCCTATACCATGTATTCCACGGGCAAGGGCAACTGCTACTGCTATGCCTCCGCCTTCTGGGCGGCGGCCCGGCAGCTGGGCTTCGATGCCCTCTGCGTCAGCGGTACCATCGGCTCGGAGCACTCGCCCCACGGCTGGGTGACCATCAGCATGGACGGCGATCACTATGTCTTTGATGTGGAGATCGAAATGGCCTACCACCGGGACGGCATGGAATATGTGGACAATTTCAAGATGCAGCATGAGCAGGCGGTCATCCGCTGGCTCTATGTGGAGCTCTATAAGTACGATCAGATTCTGCCCATGGAGCGGCAGTACGGCTTTACGCAGCAGTGAGAGGGGAGAAGTGAAAATGAAAAAAAGCATCCTTTCTGTTCTCTGCCTCTGCCTGTGCCTGACGGCCTGCGCTTCTGCAGGAAAGAGCACTGCCCCGGCCGACGAGACCGCCCCGGAGCAGACGGTCGCCCCGGTGGCGGCGGA